>JBDLHZ010000303.1:0-3545 GCA_039715135.1 Verrucomicrobiota bacterium | reverse complement strand
AAATGGCTCCTGCGGTTGGGCTCGAACCAACAACCAAGTGATTAACAGTCACCTACTCTACCATTGAGCTACGCAGGAATCCTCAAAAGAAGCTGGAAAAGTACACGAATATCCGGGGAAGTCAACACCCCGAACCCCACTTTTTCCAGATGGTTGAAGAGAGGCAACCTGCGCCGTTCAAGCCCTCTATAATGCGGGAAAATCAAAAACCATCAATCAACATTCGGCAATGGGAGTCACCCCATTTCCTGCCGCCCGGAAATGGCGCGGGCGAGGGTCGATGCATCGGAATACTCGATGGCGCTACCCGCCGGGAGTCCGAAGGCGATGCGGCTGACCTTTACATTGCGCGGAGCGAGAACCTCCTTGAGATAACTGGCGGTGGCATCGCTCTCGACATCGGTGCCGAGCGCAATCAAAACCTCCTCGATTCCTTCATCCGCAATGCGTTGAAGGAGCTTGTCGACCCGCAAATCCGCGGCACCGGTTCCGTGCATGGGCGAAAGCTTGCCCATCAGCGCATGGTAGCGGCCTTGGAACCCGCCCGATTGCTCGATCTTCATGATGTCGCCGGGTGATTCCACCACGCAAAGAATCTGTGCATCGCGACGCGGCTTGATGCATAGGTCGCATGGGTTGATCCCGGAAAGCGTTACACTGCCGCACCGCTCGCAGCAAGCGATGCCTTCATCGGCCTCGAGCAACGCATTGGCCAGGATGCGCATGAGTCCCCTGCCATCCTGCACAAGCGCCATCGCCATGCGCTCGGCCGTGCGCCGCCCGATGCCCGGAAGGCGGCTGAGCGCCGCAACGAGGTTGTCTAGGGGAACGAGGTGGTTCACAACTAAATCCTAAATCCCAATCTCTAAATCCTAAACAAATCCAAAACCCAAATTTTAAAATTTAAAACCTAAGGCATTGGAATTTGTTTAGGGATTCGAAATTAGTGCTTCGATATTCCCTTTTAGAAGGGCATATCCATTCCGGCGGGAAGACCCATGTCTTTGGTGATCTTTCCCATTTCCCTGCCCATGGTGTCTTGGGCGGAAGCCAGCACACCATCGACGGCGGCCAGCACGAGGCCTTCGAGCTTCTTTACATCGTTTGGATCGACCGCGTCCGGATTGATCTTGATGCCCTTGATTTTCATGTCGCAGGTGGCCACGGCGGTGACCATTCCGCCCCCGGCGGAGAATTGAACCTCCGTCTTGCCGAGTTCCTTCTGCTTTTTCTTCATGTTTTTCTGAAGGCTGGCAGCCTGCTTCATCATTTTCATCATGTTCATAATTGGTGGTTCCTTGTTCTTTCTGTTCAACTAAAAGCGGCGTCGCCCGTTGGTTGGCCGCCGCACTCCAAAATCTCTCTCCTATTCCCTGATGTCGGAAATCTCGCCATTAAAGGCTTCCACCACCGTTTTCACAACGGGATTCGCATACCATTTCGCCTCGCCGGCCAACGCTTCTTTCGGGGCGCCACTTGCAGGGACATGGTCCGAGGGAAACGGCCGGCGATCCCCCGGCTTAAGCGGTTCGAACAATACGCCCAGCATCCGCCCCACGTGCCGTTCCACCGCCCGCGCCAGAGCCAGCTTGGTCCGTTGATTATCGAAGCGCTCCAGTTCACCGGAAAACTCGGGATCAAACCCGACGACCAAATGCGTGGCATCCGTCCGCAGCGGGGCGGTATCGAGAAAATAGCGACGGGAAAGCGGATCGGCCTTCGAGATGTGATCGATGATGGAGTGCCAGCCTTTCAGCAGCAGTTCGACTTCGTCAACGTCCGGCTTTTTTTTTTGTGGCTCGGCAGAATAGCCTTGCACCGGAGTTTCGGCGACTACGCCAGGGGTGGCTTCTCCGGGCTTAAAGTTTTTTTTTAGTTCGGCCACCTGCTTGAGCAACTCGTTGATGCTTGCGGTTTCGGCGGCGCGCGAGCAGCGGATCAGACCGGTTTCGAGCAGTGTTTTCTTGGAAAGCGCATAGCGCATGCGGCCATCGGTTTCGACCAATGCATCGATGATGCGCAGCACGCGTCCCGCCTCGGTTCCCGCCGCGAGGTCCGCATAGTACTTCATCTGCGAGTCCGGCAGTTCAAGAGCGGCGGCACCCTTGCCGGAATACAACACGACAAGCAGGTTGCGGAAGTGTTCGAGCAACTCCATCACCACGCGCTGCAGGTCTTTTCCGGCACGATCCATCTCGGCAACAATATCAATGATTTCGGGCACATCGGATTTCAGGATTGCCCCCGTCAGGTTTTCGAGCACATGGCGGGAAACGAGGCCGAATACCGTCAGGACATCCTCCTCCCCGATCTCCTTCCCCCGGAAAGATATGATCTGGTCGAGCGCGGATTCGGCATCGCGCAGTCCACCTTCGGCGCCGCGGGCAATGGCCAGCAGGGCATCTTCGGAAATGGAGACCCCCTCTTCGTCGCAGCCCTTATGAAGGCGCCCGACAATGTCCTGCACGGAAATGCGGCGCAGATCGAACCGCTGGCAGCGCGACAGGATGGTCGGCAGAACCTTGTGGACATCGGTGGTGGCGAAGATGAACTTGACGTGCGGCGGCGGCTCTTCGAGCGTCTTGAGCAACGCGTTGAACGCCGCGGTTGAAAGCATGTGGACTTCGTCGATGATGTAGATCTTGAACGGGCCGCGCGCCGGGGTGTAGCGGGCGTTGTCGCGCAGGTCGCGTACTTGGTCGACGCCGTTGTTGGAGGCGCCATCGATCTCGATCACGTCGAGGCTGTTTCCGCCCATGACTTCCTTGCAGGAGTCGCATTCGTCGCACGGATGCGGGGTCGGGCCTTTTTCACAGTTGAGCGCCTTGGCGAGGATGCGGGCCGAGGTGGTCTTTCCGATGCCGCGCGAGCCGACGAAGATGTAGGCATGCGCCACGCGCCCGCTCTCGATGGCATTCGTGAGCGTCTTGGTGACGTGCTCCTGCCCGACCACATCGGTGAACTGCTGCGGCCGCCATTTTCGTGCTAGTACTTCGTATGCCATGGTTTTAATGCGTAATTCGTAATTCGTGGAATACAGCGTGGGAAAACATACTTGGAGCCTCGGACGTTGGCAAGCCTGCCGATCTGCAAACTAGTGTTCTGCCGAATTTAAACAGAAGGCCGCAAAGTGCGCAAAGCAAACCGCGTTCTACTCAATAACCCTTTGTTTGCTTTGCGATCTTCTGCTGAAAAACCTGTTGGATGGATTAGTTGGTCCGGCGCAGCAGGAGAAAACCACCCAACTGGCCGCAGACAATGGGAATCCAGGGGATCAGCCAAGGATAGAGGGACGGGGTCTTGTCGAACGTGTCGGAGAGGATCATGAAGATGTAGTAGACGAACATGATGCCCAGGCTCATCACCATGCCGATGGAGGATTCCTTGCGGTGCGACGTTATGCCCAATGGAATGGCGATCAGGACAAACATGAACGGGGAAAGCGCCAAGGCGATGCGCTGGTTGGCCTCCACCAAATTCCGGGCATGCTCGATGCGGCGGTCCTTTTCGCTTAGCCGGGCGTTTTCTGTTTCCGCGTTGCGGAT
>JBDLHZ010000302.1:0-3560 GCA_039715135.1 Verrucomicrobiota bacterium | reverse complement strand
AATCGCGGCTGAACCGACCCCAGCCAAACTGGCGGTATTCGCCACCGTCGCAGAACTTTCCATCGACGATGAAGCTGATGGTCTTCGGCCCGCCATCAACGACAACGGCAACGTGGTGAAGCACGCCTGCTTCAAGCATGCCGGGATCGCAGTCCCAACGGTTTTCGGTCCGACCGTCATTGAGGACGATTTCGATGGTTCCCTTTTCAGTCGTTTGCAGGCAGAGACCCTGTCCGTATTCCGTCCGGCTGTCGAGGATGACCTGTCCGCCTTCGAGCGAATCGAGCCGCAACCGGAGAACAAGGGAAAAGCCGTTGCGCAGATCCTTGGTGCAGTAATCCGGACTCTCATTATCCCTCCCAACAAAGGAGGGCAGTTTCGGCATTTTGGCTTCCGGCGGAACGGTGCCGTCGTTTCCGGGCAAATCCAAAACGAGCCCTTCCGGCGAAGCGGGATTGCCGGAGCCATCCAACTGTCCCCAAAGCCCCTCGATGGTTTCCTTCGGAATTTCGTGGGCACGGGCCTTGTCCTTCTGCGTCTCGGTCAGGAAGATTCGCCCATCCTGCTCGACCATGTCGGGATAGCTCATGCGGATATAGGGGTCGTCGTCGTAGAGAACGATTTCCGGTTGCGACCACTTGATGATCTTCCCGTCCGGTGAATCCACCTCCACGCCCCCGCAAAGCCAGACCGGATTGCGATCATCATAGGGTGAGCATTCGTTGTATTTCGATAAACCGTTGGTTCTGCCGGTTGCACTGGTCATCTCACGGATAAAGTGTCCGCCGTGGTTGTGGAACCAATAGAGGAATTTCCCGTTGGAGCATTTCCACGCAAAGTTGGCGGCGCGGGGGTTCTTCATCCGCCGCCCGTCCGCATATTTCTTGTATTCGGGCGTGTTCCAGGTATGGCCACCGTCGCGGCTGTAGGTGCAGACCGGGTAGCCGTCGATGCTGCGGTAGACGCAATAGAAGGAACCATCGCTCAATAGGTTGAAGCTGTGCTCGCCGGAAATCGGGCCGCCGCCCGGCGGTGTTTTCAGGCCGACCTCGCCATCCGGCAGGGTTTCCCACGTTATCTTTTCGGGATCGGTTTCGGTCAAAATGTTTTCGCTTTTCAGCAGCACCCCTTCGTTGGAGGAAAAGAACCCCTCGCCCATGCGTCCGACCTTGCAATGGGGCACAAAACCGAAACCGTCGAGGGCAAAGGGTCGGCCCACGTTCCAGAACATCCTGATCCTGCCCTCTTCGTTGTTGGTGCGGTCGCATGCAAATTCGCGGATCGGTATGGGATAGCGGTTTTTCGACCAGCTCCTCCCATGGTCGTCGCTATATTTGAAGACAAAATAGCCCAGACTGTCCACGCGATCACACCAAACTTCCGGACCATCCACCTTCACCCGGCGGACATTGTCGGTGTTGTGGTTGTAGAAAGCATATATCCTGCCGGAGGGCGTTTTGAGCATAACCGCATAGGATGCCTCCGGCCCGTCGGACGGCTCAAGAGCTACCGGCTCCGACCAGGTCTTGCCCATGTCGGTGCTGCGCGTTGAAATTACATGCTGGCCGCTTTCGCCCTCCTCGCCGCTGCCGGTGGTCGTGCAGCACAGCCAAGCTCCATCGTCGGTCTTGACGACGAACGGCTGGTCGGAATAACTGCCGGTCGGTATCTCCAGCCCGTTCCTAATGTTTCGTGGATCCTTGTTCATTTATATATTTCCTTTTTGCTGCAAAACAGATTCCAGCTATAGCATCGTGCCACACTGCTCCCAGCCAAACCATTACTTTAACCATGATTGCATGCCAAAACCACGGGCAGACCCTGTCGAAATTCGGACATGCTTATGTGATAACGGCCTTGTGTTCATTCGTTGCAGGAATTTTCGTGTGTTCGGTGTATTTCGTGGTTATCGGTTCACATTGTGTCGATCCTGAAAAGACGCCCATCGCCCGCCGCCAGCGGCAGGCTTAACTTTTGTTTCTCCAGCTCGACCGGATTGACGGTGCAACCCTCCTTCGTCCGGTCAAGCTCCCCGACAGATTCGACTTTGTCCGAAAACGTCAATTTAACCCTAGCCGAATCGAAAGGATCGCGGTTGACGACCATGAGCCACGTTTGCCCCTTCGAATCCTCGAAGAACCCGAGCACGGCCTCGCCGGAACACTTCTCCAGCCCGCCATGACCGGTAAACTCTTGCGTGCCGGAAGGCTGCGGATCGGTATGGAAAACCGCCGTGGATTTTAGCTCCAGAAGCACCGGCCCCATGCGCTGGATCTCCCAGTTGACTTTCGATGCCATGCCGTAGGTTTCCGTTTTATTGCCCTTCGCATCGATCAGCCCGTCGCCATAATCCTTATTGGGTACCGCGCCATAGGTGAAATACTGGAGTTCCCCGGCACCGTAGGCCAGGGAGCTGTAGAGCTGGAACCGAATATGCCCCTCGGTCGGAGCCGGGTAGCTCCAATGGGGAATGCTGAGCGTGAAGGCCGAAAACGGCACTTCCGCGTTCAACGACACCCTGCGGATGATTTCCAGGTTTTCATAGTACGTTGGACTCACAACCTCCCCGTCCCTTATGCAGTAGTGGTCGTAGGAGAGCACGCTTGGATCGAACGATCTCATGAAGCCTTCCACATAATCGGCATACGTTTCCGCCCCGACCTGGTCGGAATTGGCATAGGTCGGGAAAAGATTGACGTAGGCCCGGCGGGCGGGATCGATGCCGGCAACAATGTTCTTGATCCGGGTCAGCTCGGAAAACTCATGGGCAGCCGGTTCATCCCGGATTCCATATCCGGCCAGAGCTGGATAAGACATCCACTGGCGAACCGCCGCCTCGATATCGGATTCCAAAGGCAACCCGGTCGTTCCTTTTTTATGATGTATGCGGTCATCGACAACAAAGACGCCGATTCCATGCCTGCCGCCAAGCTCCAGCGCCTTTTGGATCGATTCGGGATCGCGAATGTTCTGCAGATACCAAAGACTGAACCCCGCCTTGGCCATATCGGAAACGGTGGAATCCGAGAGGATGTCGGAGCCGGGACCCATCCACGCGACGATCGGGAACGGCCGGTCGGAACCCGCCTTGCAAACCCTGTTTCCACTCCCTGCCGCAAGACTGGCCGTGCTGCCAAGAAGAAGCGCCATGCCAAAACATCGGATTTTATTCACTGTGGTTTTCTTTCTTGTTGCTTTTGAGTATTTTCCCAACAACCCTTTGTTTAACAACAACTAAGCATGAATAGTTTTGGATCACGAATCGCGCGAATTTCACGAATCAGAAACTCCCTAATTCGTGCGATTCGCGTGATTCGCGATCCGACTTCTTTGAGATTTGGTCGCGGCTTTGCCGCGCTAGGTTCTTTCGTCGGAAACCCCGTCTTTTGCGGGGCGGTTAATTGAATAATTACATAGTGTCGATCCGGAAAAGGCGCCCGTCGCCCGCCGCAAGGGAGAGAGTTGCTTGCTGGCTAGTCAACGTGACCTCGTTAACAACACCGCCCTCCTGCGTCCGGTCGAGTTCCCAGACGGATGTGACAGCACCCGAAAACGTCAGC
>JBDLHZ010000301.1:0-3595 GCA_039715135.1 Verrucomicrobiota bacterium | reverse complement strand
TTCTACGAGGTGGGCGGTTTCATGGTGGATCCTGCCGATCCCGATCCATACAACGTGTACAACGCCCCCGATTGGCAGCCGCTCTTGCAATTGGCGGAGGAGCGTACCGACCTGATTCGCATGATGAGCCCGGTGCGGGCACGATCCATCGATCCCTCGGGATCGACCGCGTCCGAGGATTGGCATGCCTTCTTCGCCGAAGAACGTAGTGAAGAAAATGACTGCCGGATCGTGCGTACCATGGTGAATGCGGCAGGCCGCACCATGACGCAGACAACCAAGCGCGAACGTGAACTGGATACGGTCTGGACCGTGGAGCACCTGCTTAAAACCAATGACGATGTAGATGCCTACCTGCAAATACCCGACGAGGCATTCGCCGAAAAGGTCGATGTCGCCCCGCTATTGGCCGAAGAGGAACGCCTGGGGGATCGTGGGATTGTGATGGTGGACACGGAAGATCCGATCTGTGCCGTTGCCTCGCTCTTCGACATGGAGGAGTTTACCATCTTTGCCATGCTGGAAGGCGAACGCATGCACCGTCTGCTGGAGCGTGCCGCCAAGCGCATTCTGGAGCGGACGAAGGAGGCAAGCCGCTTGTTTCCCGGACGGCTTTGGAGGATCTATGGCCCGGAATACGCTTCGGCTCCTTATCTTCCGCCGCATCTGTTCGAGGAATACGTTGTCCGCTACACCGGCCCCATGGTGAAGGCGATCCAGGAGCACGGCGGTTTTGCGCGGGTGCATTCCCACGGACGCCTGCGCGGAATTCTGCCGCATATCACCGGCATGGGGATCGATGCCCTGGATCCAATCGAGCCGCCACCCCATGGCGACATGCGGCTCGGGGAGGTACGGGCGGCTTGTGGCGATAACGTTGTTCTATTTGGCAATATCGAGATTACCGACATTGAAAACCTGCCACCCGAAAAGTTCGATGAAAAGGTACGCATGGCATTGGATGAGGGCCGTGGCGGACGAGGCCTGGTTGTAATGCCGAGTGCTTCGCCCTATGGCCGCGCCATCAGCGAACGCACCATGCGCAACTATCGTTCCATGGTGGAGATGGTCGAAGCAGCCGGTTGAACATGGTGTTATTGGTTCGGCGTGAAAACACGCGACCTTTTTTCAAAAGAGTCACGTCCTACACCTTTCGTTCTTTTCAATAACGATAGTCAATCATTCCGCGTTGTAGGACGTGCCTCCCGAAAGGGGGCGCGTAATGTATTTGCACGCCGGGTTAATAATCCTTGTGGTGAAACCTCGCCCGCAACTGTTCCCCCTTGCGGTGGACATAGTCGGTTGCCTTGGGGAATCGGTGTTGTAGCCTTGCCTTGATTCTTCCAAACAATGGAATTTCGTCGGCCAGCAGGTAGATTCCGAGCAGGATGGTCAGGATACCTTGTCCGGGCGTGATGAGCATGATGGCTCCGGCCGCAATGCAGAACCAGCCAAGCGCGTGCTTGAGCACCAGTTTGGTATGTCTGTTCCAGATCAGCCGTTTCATGAAGAACCTTCGGTTCGGTTTCCAGTTATTTGTTATCAGGATTCTGGTGTTAATCCGACACGCAAAAACATTACAGGAGCGGGTGTAGTGCACGCTTCACCTGACCGAGGGGAGGGAAAGCGTTTCTCCGCGCCCGGCAAGGCAAGTCGTTTGAACCAGGCGAAACGACGCTACACCATTTGAGAGTGGAGTCATGTATCATATTTAACCACCGGATTAATAACCAATAACCGGGAACGGAGAACCGCCCAGAGGGCGGCATAAAAAAACCACGGAATGGCCTGAAAGCATAGCCCAAACCGTTTGGTTCGGGCCACACTTCCTCATCGGATCCGCCGAAGGGGGGCGGCGGAGAGCCGATGATTCCGTGGTTTGGCCTCATAGACGCTCTAGCTCTTCCCAGCGTTCAAAAGCAGCCTCGAGTTTTTTCGGGATCTCCTCCGCGCGGGCGGTTGCGGCGGCGATTCCATCCTTTGTTTTCTGGTAGAATGCGGGGTCGGACATGGCTTCGTGCAGTGTTTCCTGCTCCGTTTCGAGCTGCTCTATGAGCTTCGGGAGGTTCTTTAGTTCTTCCCGCTCCCTGTTTGAGAGTTTCCTTGTGGTTTCTCGCTTTTCGGCAGGTTTCTGACTTTCTGGCTTCTGATCTCTGGCTTCCGACCGCTGGCTCAACCAATCGTCATAGCCCCCAGGATATTCGTTGACGGAGCTGTTCTCGAAAACAAGCGTGCTGGCAACGACATTGTTCAGGAACGAACGGTCGTGGCTGACGAGTAGCAACGTACCCTCATAGTTGGCCAATAGCTCTTCGAGCAGTTCCAGCGTTTCCGCATCGAGGTCGTTGGTCGGTTCGTCGAGCACGAGCATGTTCGAGGCTTTGGTGAAGAGCTTGGCCAGTAGCAGGCGGTTGCGCTCGCCGCCGGAAAGAACGGAAACCTTCTGCCGTGCACGGTCGGGCGTGAACAGGAAATCCTGGAGATAGCCGAAGACATGTTTCTTGCTGTTGCCGATCGTGATCATCTCCTCGGCACAAACGTTTTCGGCCACGGATTTTGTTTCGTCGAGCGTGGCGCGGTGCTGGTCGAAATAGGCCACCTCCAACTTGGTGCCATGGTCGACCATTCCGGTCTTGGGTTCCAGCTCGCCGAGCAAGAGCTTGATCAGGGTCGACTTGCCGCAACCGTTCGGGCCGATGATACCGATCTTGTCGCCGCGCATGATGCTGCTGTTCAGGTTTTCAATAATCGGGGTTCCGTTGTAGTCGTATGAAACATTTTTGGCGGTGATCACCTTGCGTCCGGAAAGCCCGGCCTCGGCCAGTTGCATATTCACGCTTCCGGCACGCTCGCGCCGCTGGCTGCGGTTGTGTCGCATTTGTTCCAGCGCCCGGACACGCCCTTCGTTGCGGGTGCGCCGCGCCCGGATGCCCTTGCGTATCCAGACCTCCTCCTGCGCCAACTTCTTGTCGAACTGCGCCCATTGTCCGGCCTCGCCGTCAAGCAGTGCCTGCTTGCGCTTGAGATAGGTGTCGTAGTCGCACGCCCATGAATTCAGCTGTCCACGATCCAGTTCGACGATGCGCGTGGCAAGCTTTCGCAGGAACGTGCGGTCGTGCGTCACGAAAAGCAACGTGCCCTTGTAGCGGGCAAGGAAGTTTTCCAGCCATAGGATGGATTCGATGTCTAGGTGGTTGGTGGGTTCGTCCAGCACGAGGATGTCCGGCTCGCATACCAGTGCCTGTGCCAGCAGGACGCGACGCTTCTGCCCGCCCGAAAGCTCATCGAAACGCCACGTGTTTTCCAGTCCAACCAGTGAAACGGCTTTATCGACCGCCTGATGCGAAACATAGTCGTCGTGCGGATCCTCAAGCCCCTTGAAAACCAGTTCCTCGACCGTTCCCGTCACGTCGGGCGGAACATTCTGCCGCAGGCGGCGCACTTTCAGGCCCGGCTGGCGGATCATCTCGCCCTCGTCCGGCTCGATGTCTCCATTAACGATCTTCAGCAGCGTCGATTTTCCTTCGCCGTTGCGCCCGACCAGACAGATGCGTTCGCCGCGCTCGATTTGCAGCGTGGCGTTGTCCAGCAACTG
>JBDLHZ010000300.1:0-3596 GCA_039715135.1 Verrucomicrobiota bacterium | reverse complement strand
CGCCCACGCCAGGCTGTTTTCAAAGTCGATGGGGCAGGGCTGCGGCGTGGTGAAGCGCCCGAAGGAGGAGCCTCGGTGGTTGGCGATGGCTTCGAGGTCGACTGCATTCTCTAGCTGTTGGAGGAGTATGGTTTTCCCGGTGCCGGTGCGCCCGCCGAGAATGACCGGGACGGGATTTTGGTTGGCTGGGTCGAGTTGTTCGAGCAGGTAGTTGCGGAAGGCCTTGTAGCCGCCTTCCAGGCGCGGAATAACCGTGCCGGTCTCTTCGGCGATCCACTGCTGGCTAATCTTGGAGCGCTGCCCGCCACGAAAGCAGTAGAGCATTGTATCGGGGCGGTGCTTGATCTGCTCCGCCCAGGCGGCGATCCGTTCTTGTTTAACTTCTCCGCCAACCAGTTCGTGCCCCAGCTTGACCGCTGCGGCGTTGCCTTTTTCCTTGTAGCGAATGCCGACGAGATGCCGCTCCTCGTTGTTCATCAGCGGCAGGTTGACAGCGGTCGGGAATGCGCCGCTTTCAAATTCGATCGGTGCGCGCACATCGATGAGCGGAATATCATCGAGCACTATCCGCTTAAAATCCTTTGTTGTGGGAAGATCCATTTTGTTAACCACGAAATACACGAATCACACGAAAATGAAGAGGTCGGGTTTCCCTTTTGTGTATTTGGTGTATTTCGTGGTTCCCCCTTATTCGATCTCGATTGATTTTTCGCCACGTGGGCGGGTTTGGCCGATGGATTCCAGTTTAAGTCCAGCCTCGGCGGTCAGCGCCAGAAAATCGTCAACGGCGGATTTGCGCACAATACACAGCAGCCCGCCGGAGGTTTGCGGATCACAGAGGATGCCCCGCTGCTCGTCGGTCATTTTGCCGAGGGTGTGGCCATAGCTCTTGAAGTTGTTGACGTTCCCTCCCGGAATACAACCTTGCGCCAGATAGTGTTCAACGTTTGGAAGTTTGGGCACGCGGTTGTACTGGAGGGTGGCGGAGATTCCGCTACCGTCGCAGATTTCGCCGAGATGTCCGAGCAATCCGAAGCCGGTCACGTCGGTAAGGGCAACCACGCCGTCGAGCTTTGCAATCTCCGCACCAAGCGTATTGAGCGTGCACATGGCTTCGATGGAGGCTTCGATGTGGCCGGGTTCGATCACACCCATCTTCTGCGCGGTGGAGAGGATGCCGATGCCGAGCGGCTTGGTGAGGAATATTTCGCAGTCCGGCTCGGCGGTATTGTTTTGCTTGAGATGCTTGTTGTCGACCAGCCCTGTTACCGCCAGCCCAAAGATTGGCTCCGGCGAATCGATGGAATGCCCACCCGCCAACGGAATCCCGGCATCGTCGCACGCGGCGCGACCGCCGTCGACCACCTGCCGTGCCACCTCTTCGGAAAGCTTCTTGATCGGCCAACCAAAAATGGAGATCGCCATCAGCGGCTTGCCGCCCATTGCATAGATATCACTGAGCGCATTGGTGGCGGCAATCCGACCGAAGGTAAAAGGATCGTCGACGATTGGCATGAAAAAGTCGGTGGTGCTCAGCACGGAGGTTCCATTGCCGAGGTCGTAGGCCGCCGCGTCGTCCTTGCTGTCGTTGCCCACCAGCAGGTTCGGGTGGGGCAGCGCCTCGCGCGAGGTTTGCAGGATCGACTCCAGCAACGCCGGCGAAATCTTGCATCCGCATCCGGCGCCGTGGCTGTATTGGGTTAGTTTAACAGGTTCCATTCAGTTGACCCTTTCGTTGAAAATGAAAAGGAACCTACCCTACCACGACTTCGTAGCAGAAGAATTAAGGGCAGAATAATTCGGTGGCAGAATGATTTTTGGGAATCCCGGCGAGAATTATCCTGGTTCTTCAGGGAAGTGCGCACCTGTGGCGGAACCCGGTTGGTTCCGCCCCTATGCCGATGACCTCCTCCGACAAGGGTATGAAGCGACCTATCCAGCACGGCACAAGTGACTTGCAGCATGGATTCTCCCTGTATTTTTAT
Source organism: Verrucomicrobiota bacterium (assembly GCA_039715135.1). GTDB lineage: Bacteria > Verrucomicrobiota > Kiritimatiellia > Kiritimatiellales > Pontiellaceae > Pontiella. Next base: position 1,611 of record JBDLHZ010000300.1, on the reverse strand, counting down.
ACCTCTAGAGGTGCGGGATAATGAATTCTATAAAAGGCTGCATACCAGTATATTACAACGGTATTTCATGGACATGCTCCAGCACCTCTAGAGGTATGGGAAAAGGGTGCTTTGCGGCGGGGGTCCGTAGTTCCGCAACGCACATGTCTGCAAGCGCGGCGGTGTGCCATGGCCCGGTATGCCGAAGGCGGAGAACCCCGCCAAGAACCGCGTACGGGCAGGTGCCGGCTTTTAAGTGGTTCTCGTGGCTGGTTCGGGAAGATTGGCTTTCTTCTTCAATTCAGGGGACGCACCTCCGTGAAGAGCCATTATTTTGCCTGACTTCCGTATATTCTGTTGTTTATTCGAACGCGGTTTTAAACTCTGCGAAGCTGGCCTTGAGTTCGTCGAGTTCCTGCCGGAGCGCAACCACTTCGATTTCCAATGCTTGGATCTGGTCGCTTCCGCCCACTTTGGCTTCCTGCGGGAGTTCCGGTTCTGTGGCGAGTTCCGGCTCGCCGGAAAAGAGGTGCGCCCAGCGCTGTTCGCGCTTGCCGGGTTCGCGCGGGAGCTTGACGACAAATGGGCCGTCTTCGCGCGTTGCCAATCCCTGGAGGATTTCCTCGACTTCATTGCGGTCGGCAAGCGGGTGCAGGCGCGAGGCATGGGCACGCAGATCGCCGGGGGTTTGCGGACCACGCAAAAAGAGTTCGCACAGGATCGCCGTCTTGGCGGGGGAAAAGTTCCAGCGGTTGGGCAGGCAATGCTTGTACTTCGCCACCCGGCTTTCGGTGGAGGTGACCTCGATGGCCAGTTGGTGCGTCATGCGCAGGTCGTCCAGCGCGCGCATTGCCGTATTTTCGTCTAATGCCATCACCGGCTGGCGGTTCGACTTTTGGTTGCAGGCATTCACCAGCGCGTTGAGCGTCAGCGGGTAATAGTCCGGCGTGGCAATCTCCTTTTCAATCAGGCAGCCCAGCACGCGCACTTCGATTGGGGTTAGTTCAACATCCATTAGGTCTCTCCGCTATTGAGGTGGCAGGTTAGCGCATATGTTTCCAGGTTGTGAAGCATCGGCACTAAAAATTGTGAAGGGGAAATCCTGCAAGGGTCTCTTCTCGACCTGCCTTGAGCTTTGGAGCATATTGTTTCACAGTTTTTTACACTTCAAAAGGGAAGGGGTTTTATGTCGGGGGATCAGAAACGGCAGTTGGAGCAGAAGCTGTGGGATATTGCGGATGAGCTGCGGGGAAAGATGCATGCGGACGAGTTCCGCGACTATTGCCTGGGTTTCATTTTCTACAAATACCTTTCCGAAAAGCAGTATCTCTATGCAAACGACCTGCTGAAGGGCGAGGCCGTTGAGGACTACCGTGGATTGGATGATCCCGAGCTGCTGGCCGCCATCCATAACGAGTCGCTCGAAACACTGGGCTATTTCCTGAAGCCGGAACAGCTCTTTTCCACGATTGCCCGAAAGGGCATGTCCAAGGCCGAGCAGGCCGATGGCGTGGAGGCGGCGTCGAACTATATCCTCGACGAGCTGGACGAAATCCTTACGCACATTGAGCAGAGCACGATGGGTACGGAGAGCGAGGAGGATTTTACCGCGCTGTTCGAGGATATGGACCT
>JBDLHZ010000299.1:0-3608 GCA_039715135.1 Verrucomicrobiota bacterium | reverse complement strand
GTAGAGTGGAAGGCTTTGCGGCCTTTTAGTTGGGGCAGCACAATCGCGGGCGATGGAAATGGAATGGAACAAAATGGAAATCAACAGCAAGTTTTTTAGATACGAAAACCTTCGCCTGCATGATGGGCAGGATTTCGGGCCCGTCACCCTTGCGTACGAAACCTACGGGGAGCTCAACGAAAACAGGGATAACGCCGTTCTGATCTTCCACGCCCTGACCGGCTCCCAACACATAACCGGTTTCAATCCCGAAGTCCCAGGCGTTGAAAAAAAGTGGAACGAGGAATGCCGAACCGGATGGTGGAACGACTTTGTTGGTCCCGGTAAAATGGTTGATACCAACCGGTTCTTTGTTGTTTGCGCAAACTACTTCGGCGGGTGCTACGGCACCACCGGCCCCGCCTCTCTCTGCCCCGAAACCGGGAAGGAATACGGCGGCGACTTCCCGCACTTCAGCTTCTGCGACATTGTCGACTCGCAGCTCCCCCTCTTTGAACACCTCGGCATCGAAACCTTCCATGCCGTCATCGGCTCCTCGATCGGCGGCATGCTGGCCACGAATTTTGCCGTGCGCCACCCGCAGAAAGTACGGCGCGTCATCCCGATCGCCAGCGGCATCGAAGCCACCACCCTCACACGCACCCACATTCTTGAGCAGATCCTCGCCGTGGAAAACGACCCCAACTACTGCAACGGGCACTACTACGACGGCCCTGCTCCGCTGCGAGGCCTCGCCCTCGCCCGGATGATCTCCCATAAAACCTTCGTCTCGCTCCACGCCATGGAAGCGCGCATGACCGACCGATGCGAGCAGGAGCAGGATGAGTTTTCCTGGTACAAAATCAAATCCGCGCTCGAGTCCTACATTCTCCACCAAGGCCGCAAATTTGTCCGGCGCTTCGATGCCAATACCTACCTCTATCTGAGTTCCGCCTGGACCAGATACCACCTCCGCAAGGATTGCGGAGCGGCGAACTATGCCGAGCTTTTCGGCGAATGCAGGCATCAGGACTACCTTGTCTTCAGTATCGACTCCGACGTCTGCTTCTATCCCGACGAACAGGAATACCTCGTCAAGCAACTCCAAGAGAACAGTATTCCCGTCGAATACACCACAGTCCACTCCGACAAGGGCCACGACTCCTTCCTGCTTGAACCCGATCTCTACGCCGAACCCATCAAGCACATGCTTGAAAAATAGGGGAAGCGGGGTTTGCGTGGAGCCCCCGCACCGAGTTCCGACACGCACTCCAACGACAGGGCGTCGAATTGGAACCATTCATGAACGAATGAAAATCGACTACACAGAATTTTATCAGCACTTGGCCGGCACCCCGCTGGAGACATGGATTGAAGCACTGCCAGAACGGATCGCCCACGGCCTGCGCCATGAACGGCATGGCCTACTGCGGCAATGGGAGGAATCCCTTGCACAACTTCCGCATCTTGAAGGCATCTCGGTCGAGCTAAAGGACGAGGTGCGCGTTGATGGACCGGAAATTGACGGACTCGAAAAGCTGCTCAAAGCATTCCATCCGTGGCGCAAAGGACCCTACCGCATCCATGGCGTGCATATCGACACCGAGTGGCGTTCCGATTGGAAGTGGGACCGCGTCCGGCCGCATATCCAGCCGCTTATCGGCCGCACCATCCTCGATGTCGGCTGCGGCAACGGATACCACTGCTGGCGGATGGCGGGTGAAAATGCGAAGCTCGTCGTGGGAGTCGATCCTTCCCCTATGTTTGTCTGCCAGTTCTTCGCCATGAAGAATTTTATCCGCGATCCGCGCACATGGGTGCTGCCGCTCGGCATTGAGGAGGTTCCCGAAACACCGGGCGCGTTCGACACCGTCTTTTCCATGGGCGTACTCTACCACCGCAAATCGCCGGTGGAGCATATCGAGCAATTGAAGTCGTTCCTGCGCCCCGGCGGCGAACTGGTTCTGGAAACACTGGTCATCGATGGAGAAGAAGGTTATTCGCTGACTCCTGATGGACGCTACGCCAAAATGCGCAACGTCCGGTCCATCCCCTCGGTTCCAACATTGGAAGGCTGGATGCGCCAATGCGGATTAAAGAAAGTCCGTACCATCGATGTCACCGTCACCTCCACCAAAGAGCAACACTCCACGGACTGGATGACCTTTGAATCGCTTCCCGACTTTCTCAACCCCTCCGATCCGTCCAAAACCATCGAAGGTCACCCCGCCCCAAAACGCGCCATCGCCATCGCCTCAGCATAATACCGGACTCCGAATAGCGAACCGGCAACGCCCCGCATATCCCCCGCAACACCAAATGGCATGAATACTGCTTTTATACCAAAAAATGTGTGAGGCGAGGGGAATGGAAAAGAAACTTAAAATTGCAACGGCAGCCATGCTTCTCGGCTTTGGTGCCCACGCAAACGTAATTGACTGGCCGGTGCACGCTGAATACCAACCACTTTATTCCGGAGCGAACCCATACTCCGACATAGGAGAAGATATCGGAAACAACGGCCACGATCATCTGGATATTGTAGGCGATTCAACCTACGCCGCCGGCTATCTCCTCCACCGCGAAGCGCCGGGAACTCCAAGCGACACGGAAGATCAACTTTTTATCCGCATCCGACTCAACGATTTCAAGAATAACATGCCGGGGGCCTATCAGGTCTACTTTGAAACCGACGGGAACAACTCCGTTGACTGGGTCATGCAGTTTGAAACCACCGATCTGGATTCCAATGGCACCCTTACATTTAGCGAAGCCTCGGGAACCAACCGAAGCAGTGTAATCTTTGGCCCAACCGTATGGACCGGTGGGAATACCGATACCAGATGGACAGGGCAACCCACCTCGGACAGCTCCAATTTTGATAACGACCCAGACTATTTCCTCGACATGGCCATGTCCTGGGATGCCTTCTCAACCCATACTGGCATCATCTCCACCAACGATGCGTTTCGCATCCTTATCGCCTCCTCCCAGAACGAAAACACCTTGGACGGCGACATGGCCAACTCTTCGGTCGAGAACGTCAACTTTGAAGTTGTCTATTCAGATACCATCCCCGAAGCAATGTCTATTACACTTATTCTAAGCATCGGAGCCTCCATGCTGGCGGCACGGCGCATCTTCGGGGAATGACCACCTATCCAGACTTTTTATTCCATTCCATCCGTGGTTAACTTCCTCTCATGAATCTCTCGAGATTTGGTGAAAAGTTTACGCGCAAAGCGGGAATCACCCAACTGATGGAAGACCTTGGTGCGGCGATGGCGGGTGGCGATATGCTAATGCTCGGCGGCGGGAATCCGGCGCACATTCCGGAAGTCCAGCAACGGTTCCGCGAACGCATGGAAGCCATATTAGCGGAGCCAGGCGACTTCGAATCGACGATCGGTAACTACGACAGTTCGTACGGAAACACGGCGTTCCGGGAGACACTGGCCAACATGTTGCACAAAACCTTTGGCTGGGAGATCGGCCCGGAAAACATTGCCCTGACCAATGGAAGCCAGAACGCATTCTTCTGTCTCTTCAATCTCTTTGCGGGCGAAATGCCGGATGGGTCGAAAAAGAAAATCCTGTTTCCCCTAACACCGGAATACATTGGCTATGCC
>JBDLHZ010000298.1:0-3620 GCA_039715135.1 Verrucomicrobiota bacterium | reverse complement strand
GCCTTTTCAGCCGGTATGTTGTTGCCTGCCCAAAACCTTTTCTTGCTAGAACTCGTAGAGGAGGGATCCGCTCAGCGTCGCAGAATAGAAGCTGTCGCTTATCTGGCCATCCAGATCGGCTCTGAGCTGCAGGCCGCTCATCCATTTGGCGGAAACTCCAATGCCGAGCTGGGCCACATCGCTGTCGGGCGCGCGCAGCATGAACTGTCCGGGCTGGCTTGAGCCGACCAATGTATAGTCTACGATTTCGTCGTCCGAGTTGAACTCGTGCAGCCAATAGGCGCGCAGTTGGGTTTCGAGGGCGACTTTGCGCCCGGCTTTTGGAAGAACGATTTCAGCGCCGAGGATCGATAGGTAGCTGCGGCGAGTGAAGGCATCGACATCTTTTCCGACGGCCGTGGTGGATTCTTCGGTGTAGGCATCTTGGTCGAACTGGCTGATCTGCAGGCCTACCAAGGGGCGGACCAGGGAAATATTGTCATCACCAAGCACTTCCGAACCCAAGCCGATGTAGAGGATCGATTGCGATGCATCAACGGTTGAGGTTGTGTCGAAGTCGGTTCCCGACGTGTTGTCCATGGAAGTCAATCCATGGCTGGCCACCAGGTCGGCAAACCAATCTTCGACTCCATATGACGCATAGACGATGCCGTAGCTGGTGCTGGCATCGCTTTCATCGCCATTGTTGCCTTCGATGAACGATCCGGCATAGCCGCCGGCAAGGCCGAACAACCAGGTGCCGAAAGAGCGGTCCACCCCGAGTACGGTTCCGTACGACTGAAGATCGTATCCATTGTTGAATGCTCCGCCTTGATCGCGGTTGCCCATGGCGCCATAGACCTTGATCCAAGGTTGCAGGTCTTGCTCTTCATCATGGGGAGCCGGGCCCCGGGCACCTCTAGGGGCGTTCCTTGCACCCGAACCATGGAAGGAGGAGCCGCGTGCGCGAACCTGGTCGATTCCTCCGAAAACACCTTGGTTGTGCATGAACGTGGGCAATCCATAAGCATATAGCTGCTCCATTTGGGCCCTTGCTTCCGCATCGCCCATCAGGTTCAGGATCTCGACTTGGTTGGAGGCGACGGTATTGCCCTGGGAGGCGAGGTTGTCGATTTCATCCGAGATGTCCGCAATGATGGAGTCAGGGTCGAAGCCTGCCGAATCCGAAATATAGCTGCGGTTGTAGGTGGCCACCATGTTGGTTCCATCTACAAGGAAAAGATTGTATTTCACCAAAGATCCGCCGGATGCATCCAGCATGGCCAGATCGGCCGTGGTTCCGTTGGTGGATCCGCCGACAATCAGCGTGTTGGCTTCGACAATGGTGTTGGTATAGGTCTGGTCGATCTGCAGCTTGGCCACCGCGTCAACGCCGACCCGCGCCCCTTCTTCAAACTCCGCCGTATCGGCGAGCAGCAATCCGGCATTGGTTCCCGAGGTATCGGTAAGAATCGTCAGGTAGGCGCCGGATGCCTGATAGTAGTTGTTTGCAGCCACGATGGCGCCGCTGGCAATCTCCAGGCCGGACGAGCCGGTGGTGTTGCGGTTGTGCAGTTCGGGGGAGTAGAAGAGGGCGCCGTCTTCAACGCGCAGAACATTGTTTTCCCCGCCTTCATGCCATGCACCGTCGATCAGGGTGCCGCCAATGGTCGTATATTCCATAGCGGCCATGGTTGTGCCGTTCCCGCCAACCAAAACCAGGTTGTCGTTGCCGCCCTCCTTGAAGTCGCCGATCGATAGGGACTTGGCTTCAGCCCATGCGCCGTTCAGGATTTTCAGGGTGTTGCCCTCGGACAAGTCGCCAACATGGAGATTATACGGGTCTATCCCTAAATAAGCATTGGTGCCGGTAACGATGAAGGTATCTCCGCCGCGCATCGAAAACAGGCCGACTTCGGTGTAGTTTCCGCTTTCAGAATATGATCCGAAGAGAATTGCTTTGCCGTGAAACTCATATGTGTTTTTTTCGTTTTCCGATAGGTCGGTTATCGTTAGGCCATTCGTGAATGATACATCCCAATTTTGTTCAAAAGTAAGCCACCCTCTCTCCATTGTAAGGGTACATCCTTCGTGCAACGCGGATCCGGTTCCGGACAAAACGAGCTTTCCCCCGTCTTTAAGGGTTACGTCGTTTCCGGTTGAGGAGTCGGTGCCGATTTGGATGGAGTCGGTTCGAACCACTGCGTTGCTTTGCACCAACAGGGTTGTGCCGCCCTCGGTCGCGCCAATGGAGATGTTGGCGTTGGTGGTCCATCTTGCCTGTCCTCCCGACAGGAGCATGGTTCCGCTTCCGTCAATGCTTTCCATGTCCACATGGCCATAGGCTTCCAGCAGGCCGCTTCCGCTGAACTGGATCCCCGTGTTGGACTCGATGTCGCCAAAAACCTTCGCGTTGCCGCCAACGGTGAAAAGGTTGCTTGTTCCCTCGATGCCAAGGTTTCCGTTCAGTATCAGACTGCCGCCGATTTCAGCCGCATTGCCTTGGCCCGCGAGGGTCAGGTTGCTTGCAATCGTGGCTTCCGAGCCGCTCGAAACTTTAAACAGGTTGCTCCAGGTTCCGGCGGCGCCGGCCACAAGGTTGGTGAATAGCAGGTTGGCGCCGTTTTCGATGGACAGGCTGTTCCCGCTGGAGGTCGCCCCAATATGGACCGTATTGGTTGAGCGCAGCCATTCCGCATTTTCCCCGCTTAGAACCAGATGGCGGCCGCCATCGACTGCATCCATGTTGCTCAAGGTTCCGGCGACGGACAAGGTGCCGTTGCTTTCAAAGCTGAAGCCGGACATGGCCGCATCAAAGTCGAAACCGACCTTCAGGGTTCCTCCATCGCCAAGAATGAATTCGTTGCCGTTTGCCACCCCGAGGATGGATAGGGATTCCGCGATGTTGACGACTCCGGTTCCCCGGACGTCAACATAGTTGAGGCTGTTGGATTCCGACCCGATCTGGAGGTTGTCCATTGCCCATTCAGCGCCATCACCTGTCACATGGACTGCATTTGAGGATGCTGTGCTGGAAAAGCCAATAAAGGCATCGTCACTTTGCAGTTTAGCGCCTTCAAGTATTTCCAGTGCATTTCCATCGGTGTATTTGCCGACATAGGTATCGCCCCAAGTGGCGTTTTCAACCAAATTTGTCCGTTGGTTCTCAATCAGGAAGTCTGCCTGCGCGGCAGAGTTGCCGACAGAGCCGAGAACCACTGTGCAACACATCCACCAACCCAGTTTCTTTTTCCATTTCATGGTATTTCCTTTGGTTTTCCATAAATACCTCAACCTATAAGCAGGAAGCAGGCCAAATAGCCCCCCCCAAAGGGGTTTAATCGCTATTCGCTTATCGCATGCAAAGGCGTTTTTTTCGGTGATGGAGGCTTTGAGTCTTTTTCTGGGCGGGCGGGGCTTGACCGGCCGCGGGGTCTGGTGCAAGGATGCCGCCTTTCTGATCAAGCCCGAACACAAACATAACCCGAGGACGGTATGTAATGAGCGATTGGATCGGCCATGAATGCGGTATTGCAGCGGTACGTTTGCTGAAACCCCTCGGCTACTATGTCGAGAAATACGGCACCCCGATGTATGCCGTGAACAAGTTTTCCCTTTTAATGGAAAAACAGCACAACCGA
>JBDLHZ010000297.1:0-3633 GCA_039715135.1 Verrucomicrobiota bacterium | reverse complement strand
AAGGCGCTCAAGGGCTATGCCATCCGCTACCTCAAGCGGCTCATCAAGGAATACAAGGCCGAATATCCGCGCCGCACCGAAGCCGCCAGCTTCAAGGAGGTCGAGGTTCGCGAACTGACCGCCACCGAACTGCAGATCAAGCGCGATGAAAACGGATACATCGGCACCAACGTCAAGGGCGAAACAATCCTCGAATGCTCCTCGCTCGACAAGCTGCTCGTGGTCTGGACAAACGGCCAGTACAAGGTCATGCCGCCGCCCGAAAAGCTGTTCATAGACGACAGCCTGGAGCGGTGCGAAATCTTCGACCGCGACAAGCAGTTCACTGCCGTCTACACCGACTCGCGCATCACCTACCTCAAACGCTTCAAGATTGGCGGCGCCATCATGAACCGCGAATATTTCATCTCGCAGGGAGAGAAGTCGAAGCTGCAGATCCTGATCGATGGAACGCCCGAAGGCATCTACGTGAAATACAACAAGGCCAAGGGCCAGCGCATCTACCAACAGCGCTTCAACCCGGCCGACATCGCCATCAAGGGCGTGAAGTCGCGCGGTAACCGCATGACCACCAAGAGCATCAAATACATCGGCACCGAACCCGGCCGCTGGTGGGACCATGACGAAGAAAACGCCGCTCCCGACGGTGTTTTGCTGTAGGGGTTGGTCAGTCTCCTGCAATCTCAAAAGTCATCGAAATGGATGCGCCGATCTTGATGGCGTCGGGATCGGTGTCGACATATTCGGTTGGAAATTCAATCATTTGGCTGAAGGATCGGATCTGGTGGTGGATGCCGCTGATCGACTGGCAGCCGATTGATTTGACATTGGCCAGTTTAACCCCCGCCAATTCAGCCAACGCCTCCGCTTTTTGTTTCGCATCTTCAAGGGCTTCCTTTTTCAATGCGATTTCATGTTGTTCGCTGTCGAGCAGGCCATATACGACCGCACTTTTCAGGTCGCCCGAGTAGCTGGTATGTGATTGCCGCGAGAGGGTTGCTCCTGTACGGATGGCGGAATCGATTATTTCCACGGCCAATTCAGGCCGGGGAGGAATGGTGACAATCAATTGCCGGGACAACTGCGGACGAGGAGGCTCTCGATCTTGATTGCCGTAGAAATGGGATCCCTTTTCCCCGATTTCCAGAAGGTTGATCTGGATATCCTTGATCTCTTCGCGCCCTTCCTTGATGGCGGCGATGACCGCCTCGGTGTTTTCATCGGCTTTTTTTACAGCGTCAACCATCAGGATTCCATCGCCCTGAACATAGAGAACAATATAGCCGACATCCGCCTTAAAGGTTTTTTCGGCGGTTCCAGAGACCGCTATTGTCCCGGCATCCTCGGCGAATATTCCCAAGGTTAGCATCATCGCGGCAACGCCCGTTATCCAGCTTTTTACGTGTGTAGTCATTGTCTTTCCCTCCTTTTGTGGAGTGCTATCTTTTTTGGTTTATAGCGCACTCGTTTATTTGTCGAAACTCTTCAAACAATCTCACTCTACCCTTCCGTAAAACCGGTGTCAATGGATCGGTGAGGAACTAAGGGTTCTTCACGGAACCACGTCTCGGCATCCGTTGAGACGTGGCACCGAAAGGAGCTGGAGGGCGGGCTCTGTCTGGGCCGCCCTCCATTTCCTGGCAAGGAATGGCATCGCCATTGTGCGAATCGTGGCGCAGGCTTTCCTGCCTGCGCAGAGCCGCCAGGAATGCCTGCCCCGCATCCAGGAAACCGGAATCCTTCGGTTACGGCACTACTTGACACGCTCTTTAAAGGGGTGTGGCCATCCATAGAAAATAGTTGTTAAGTGCTCATCCATAATAGGTTGCGGAATCTCTATTCCCGCACCTCTAGAGGTATTGGATGATTTATTCCAATACTACTGTAAATATGGGGTTAAACGCGAATTCCGGCGGGTTGTGCATCCAAGCCAAAACAACGGGTGGAATACACTTTCGTGAAGAGGCGAACTACAAACCTCTCCTACTGATAATCGTCGGACTGGAGCTTGTCGAGATAGTCGTCGGGATTGATGTTCTCGGGCACGGTGTAGCCGGGGGCTTCGGCGGACATTACCTTCGAGAGTTTCTCGCGCTTGAGCCAAAACTGCGGTTGCTGTTCGGCGAGGGCAATGTTCTTGATGTGCTTGCTGATCCGCCAGAAGTTGGAGAGATAGTCGCTGAACAGCAGGCCGGCGATGGGGGTGATGGTCTTTTCCTCCACCCTTTTGAAATGCTCGTTGCGCACCGTGATGGCGGTCTGGCTGTATTCCCCGCGCAGTTCGAGGATCTCCTTGGCGATCTCCTGGAAGTTGGCGGTTTCGGGGTCGAGCGATTCGATCACCTTGGCCAGCAAATGCTCGACGGCGCGGTGGATGGATAGCCAGTCTTCGACCACCTCGGGGCTGAAGCGGGCGGTTGAAATGGAGCGTTGCCGCTTTGCGATGTCGGACAGGTTGTCGATATGGTCGCCAACGCGTTCGAGGTCGGACATGCACCGGTCGAGATGCCCGATGAGGATCGATTGCCGTTTGGAGAGATAGTGGCGGGTGAGCTTGGGGAGGTAGTCGCGCATGGCGGCTTTGATGGTATTCACGCTCTGCTCGTTCACCGCAATCAGCTTGGCGCGTCTGGCATCGTGCTGGATGAATTCCTCCGCCGCCAGTCGCAGGCTTTGGGCGCAGATGCGGGTGGTGCGCTGCAGTTCGCGCAGGCAGGCAAAGATGGCCTGCTCCGGACGGTTGAGCAAATCCTCGTCGAGGAAGCTGGGTTCCGGTTGCTCCTTTTTGGAGGGCGTGAGCAGTACGACGATTTTCCCAAACACCGGAACCAGCGGGAGGAAGATGATTGCGCTGAGCACCATCTTGATGGTGTTGGCGTTGGCCGCCTGGTGAATGAGGTCGCCGGAAGTGAGCGGGATGAATTTGTAGAAGAGCGGGGCGGCCAACACGGCAAGTGCGGTGCTGGCAATATTGAATAGAAGGTGGGCAACGGCAACGCGGCGCGCCTCGATGGTGGTCCCGATGCTTCCGAGCAAACCGGTTACGCAGGTGCCGATGTTGGCGCCGATGATGATGGGATAGATGCCTTGAAGGTCGGTGATTGCTCCGGCAGACACCATCGCAAAGCCCATGCCGATAACCGCACCGCTGCTTTGGATGACGCCGGTGATGAGCGCGGCGGCGATGGTGCCGATCAATAGGCCGGAAGTCGTATTTCCGTTGACGCGCGCCAGCCACGGCTCGAACAGCTCGCGGTGCGGCCGGATGGCGTCGCCCATGATCACCATGCCGAGAAAGAGCAGTCCAAAGCCGAGCAGGGCAAGGCCGCCGTTCTTCAGCTTCGACTTCCGGGCAAGCAGGTGCAGCATCAATCCGATGAAGACTCCCGCAAGGCAATAGTCGGAGAGCTTGAAGGAAATAAGCTGGATCGAAAGCGTGGTGCCGATATTGGCTCCAAGCATGGGGGCAATCGATTGGTTGAAGGTCATCAACCCGGCATTGATGAAGCCAATGAACAATACCGTCGAGGCACTGCTCTGGACGAGGAAGCCGATTGTGCCGCCCAGCCCGATTCCGGAAAGCCGGTTGCGCGTGGCTCTTGCAATGATCCCCCGCATGCCTTCGCCGACCGC
>JBDLHZ010000296.1:0-3640 GCA_039715135.1 Verrucomicrobiota bacterium | reverse complement strand
TGCCTATCCCGAACCGGTTCCATTCAGCAATACACATTCCTGCAAGTGCATCCTGTATAAATAAAACCCTCCCTGCCGGTCTGGCAAAGAGGGTTTTTTCAATTGCCGACGACGAGGGCTACATTTCCTCTTGCGGTTCCGCGGCGACAGGTTCTTCTGTCGGAACAACCAGATCAATGGCATCGATCGGCTGGGTCTGCATGGCTGCGGGCTGTGCCGCCGGCGCGGGAGCCTGCTCCATCAGCGTCTTGTCCTTCTGCGCGAAGAGTATGCCCAGCAACAACGTGTTAGCCATGAAAACGATCCCGAGAACCACCGTCGCCTTGCTCAATACGTTTCCGGCGCGCGCACCGAAGAGCGACTCGCCCGCCCCGGCGCCAAACGCCAGGCCAAGGCCTTCGCTTTTCGATTTCTGCAACAGAACCAGACCGATGAGCAACAAGCAACAGAGCACCTCGACCACAATAAACAATGCCTTTAGAAAAATCATAATCCGTTCCTTTTTTGAGGAACTGCCAGGCAGTTCCGGTTAATAGCTATTCATTATTGGTTATTAGGTGGTTCAGAGCCAAGTCGCGGCGATTATATTCCCGAAATAACTAATAACGATTAACTGATAACTCTCCCTAACTACATTCCCGCTTTGACAATGCCGGTAAACGAGGCTGCGTCGAGTGCCGCGCCGCCGATCAGTCCGCCATCGATATCGGGCTGCGCCAGCAACTCCGGTGCATTGCCCGGCTTCATACTGCCGCCATACTGGATGCGCACGGCATCGGCGGCTTCTTCGCCAACCATGTCCTTGACGATGCCGCGGATGAAGGCGTGAACTTCCTGCGCCTGTTCGGAGGTCGCGGTTTTTCCGGTTCCGATCGCCCAGACCGGCTCGTATGCAATGACCAGTTCGGTGTAGGCCGATGCCGGAACATCCTTCAGGCCTTCGCGAACCTGCACTTCAACCACGCTCTCGGTGTTGCCCGCTTCGCGGTCTTCAAGTTTTTCACCTACGCACAGAATCGGGCGAAGGTTCTTTTCGAGCGCCTTGACGACCTTCTTATTGATCCAGAAATCGTTTTCCTTGTAGTACTCGCGGCGCTCGCTGTGTCCGAGGATGACGTAGCGCACAAACAGCTCCTTGAGCATCGTGTGGGAGATTTCGCCGGTGTAGGCGCCTTCGTCCTCGGAGCTCATGTTTTGCGAACCGACATTGATGAGGGTTTCGGAAACCACATCGCTCACCGCCTTGATGGCTGTGAACGGGGGGCAGAGCACCACGTCGACATCCTTGCAATCCGCCAATTCAAGCTTGATTGCGTTGGCCAGATCGACCGCTTCCCCAATGGTTTTGTTCATCTTCCAGTTCCCGGCAATAATCTTCTTTCGCATCAGATCTCCTTAATAAAATGGTTGTCGTGGGGTTTAATCCAAATTTCCTAATAAAAACAAGCAGGGAACTTAGCGGAACCCCTCCGGCGAAGCAAAGTCCAAAAGCGTAAATTTCCGGATCCTCGCGCAAAGGCACCGAGGGTGGTGCCAGCCCTCCCCTTTTCCCCGACCACGACCCGGAATACCGATTACCACACTTAAACAGGTGTGGTAATTGGCTTGCGCAACAGATGGTTTCGCCGGTTCGCCAAGCGGTCGCGGAACACTTGCGCGGCTGGGCTGAAGGCATCGCCAAACCGCCCATGGTCGAGGCGTTCTTGACTTCGCTACGGCTTTCCCCTACATCTAGCTCCCGCAACCACAGTTCCGGGCGATTCCAACGGGCGGGTGCCTGTATCGCGGAAAACATGGCTTGCAACAAGGCCAACAGGGGAATGAAAACATGATAAAACAAACCATACTATCGGCATCGATCCTATCGCTTGTTGCCATCACCGCCTGCGGAGAGACCATGGATAAAAAGGAAAGCAAACCAAAAACCGCCACTCGCTGGAGCGAGGAAAAGGCCCATGAATGGGGTGCAAGGCAAAAGTGGATCGTCGGGGCCAACTTCAACCCCAGCGACGCCTCCAACCAGTTGGACATGTGGCAGGCGGACACCTTCAATCCCGAACTGATCGACAAGGAACTTGGCTGGGCGGAAGCGATCGGCATGAACACCATGCGCGTCTATCTGCACCATTTCCCCTACCGGGACGACAAGGAGGCCTTCCTGAAGCGCATGGACCAGTTTCTGGGAATCGCGGCAAAACACAACATCAAGATCATGTTCGTCTTCTTTGATGCGGTGTGGAACCCCAACCCGGTTGCCGGCCCGCAGCCCGAGCCAAAGCCCCACCTGCACAATGCAAACTGGATGCAGTGCCCGGAGAAGGAACTGCTGTGGAACCCGGAACGGCATGACGAACTGAAGCCCTATGTGCAGGACATCCTCAAGCACTTCAAGGACGACGACCGTATCCTGCTATGGGATTTGTACAACGAACCGCAGAACACCAATGGAAGTTCCTACAAGGATGAGGGAAAGGAAAAGTATTCCCTGATGCTGCTGAAAAAAGTCTTCGGATGGGCACGTGAAATCAATCCTTCCCAGCCGATCTCTTCCGCTCCCTGGCTCGGGGACTGGTCGGATCCGGACAACCTGACGGACTTCGACTCGTTCATGTTCAACAATTCCGACATTATCACCTTCCACAACTATGACGATATCAATGAATTCATGAAGAGAGCCGAGATCCTGAAGCGCTACAACCGCCCCAAGATCTGCACGGAATACATGGCTCGGGGAAACAAGTCGTTCTTCGACACCCACCTACCCTTCGCCGCGGAAAACAATATTGGCATGATCAATTGGGGACTGGTTGACGGTCGTTCGCAGACCAAATATCCGTGGGATTCCTGGTGGGTTGAATACACCGCCGAGCCTGAGCTTTGGTTCCATGAGGTGTTCCGCAACGACGGCACACCCTACAAGCAGGCCGAAGTCGACCTCATCAAGAAGCTGACCACCGAAAAGAATAAATAGCGGCAAGGGCCTTTTACAAAACCTCTGGCAATATCAACAACGGTGATGCGTACTTCCATTCCGATGGAGCACGCATCGTTCGGAATCCAACAAGTTGCGAAAAAGCGTGCTCCCGCAGACGGGAAGCACGCACCACACCGGGGAGGGATTTTGCATGAGGCAATACACAGTATGAACCATGATTAAGACACGCGCATTCGAAACGACGGATCTGCTGGTTTCCGAAACCCTGGAACTCCTGTGCAAAACCCTGGCAACCTCGGGAAGCCTGATGCTCAGTGGCGGATCAACACCCTATGCCGTCTACAACCAGCTTGCGGCCGCCCCCTGCCCCGTGCATCCCAGCCGCACGATCTTCCTCAGCGACGAGCGGATGGTTCCCTTCGATTCACCCCGCAACAATGCCGGGAACCTGATGCCCATGCTCCGCGCGTTGGAGTGCGAAGACCGTTTTATCCGCGTGGATACCAGCCTGCCCGTCGAGGAAGCCGCAGCCCGCTTCGCCAACGAACTTGAACCGCTGGGCAAAATCGACCTCGGATTCCTCGGCATGGGAACCGACGGCCACACCGCCGGATTGTTCACCCCCGAACAGGCCAACCTGAAAACCGGCGCACTCACGCTCCACACCGATCGCCCCGATGGCCTGCAAGGCATTAGCGTCACCCC
>JBDLHZ010000295.1:0-3646 GCA_039715135.1 Verrucomicrobiota bacterium | reverse complement strand
GCCGCTCCGGCTTCACCTTGCTGGAGCTGATGGCGGCGATGGTCATTCTGGTGATTGCCATGTCGATCGCGTTCCAGGCCTTCAGCGGAACCATCCGCGGCTGGAAACGCGGCACGGAGGTGATCGAAAGCATCAAGCACGGCGACTTTGCCATGAACCAATTGGTTTCGGCGCTTAATTCAACCCTCTATTTCAACAATCCGCGCAAGACCTACGCCTTTAAGATCGACAAGGGCTACACCTCCGGACTGCCTTCGGATCTGGTTAGCTTCGTAACCGCCAGCGGTGCGTTCATGCCGCACAGCTCCCCCTTTGCCACCGGACCGCACCGCATCGAACTGTTTATCGACGATGACGACCATGGCAACCCCGCCCTCTTCGCCGTCGCCATGCCGGCCATTGCGGACGACGAAGAGTTCGAGGACGAATACGATGCCGAACCCACCCTCGTATCACGTACCATCCAGGGGATGGAAATCCTTTTCTGGGACAAGGATGCCGAGGACTGGACGGAAGAGTGGGAAAAGGAAAACGCCGTTCCGGAACGTATTCTTGTGACGATTTTCGTGCCCTCGGAGGACGAGGACGAGGAACCCATTGAATTCACGCGGGTCGTTGAAATTCCCGTGGCCAAGTCCAAGCTGACCGGACCGACCATGAAACAAGGCAAGGCCAGGTAGTCCATCATGAACAGGCACCCAAGCGAAAACAAACGATCCAAGGAGGGCGCGGCGTTGCTGGTGGCGTTGTGGATACTGATCATCCTGTCGCTGATCGTGGGTTCGTTTGCCTTTGAGGTTCAGCTGGAGGCGATGCTCGTCTCCCACAAGCGAAAGAGGTTCCGCGCCGAAATGATGGCCCTCTCCGGCATCGAATATGCCCGCGCCATTCTCGACCGGCAAGCCGAAGCCAAGGAATTGGAAATCGAGGATATGGGCATGGAGGATGAAGACGGCTTCATGCAGGCGGCGCTCTACATCAAGCGCGGACTCTCAACCACCTCCGAGATCGAACTGGGCGACGGCTGGTTCAGCGTAACGATGGAGTCGGCCGAAGGGGGCCGGAACATCAACCTGCTCACCCGTCAAGAGTGGATCGAGATTCTTGAAATGGCCAACATGCCCTCCACCGAATGGGATGCCATGATCGACTGCCTCGAAGATTGGATCGACGAAGGCGACCTCCACCAGCTCAACGGTGCGGAATCCGACGATCCATTCTACGAGGAACGCGGCTATCCCGTAAAGAACGGCCCGCTCGACAGCGTCGAGGAACTTTTGCTGGTCAAGAACTGGGGGGAGGATATCCTCTACGGTACGGGCGAAAGCGAGGAGGGCGACCCCATTTTCGGGATCGCCGATCTGCTTACGGTCTGGGGCGACGGCAAGGTGAACCTCAATACGGCGAGCGAGGATCTTTTGTTGAGCTATGCGGAATACGAGGATTGGGAGCTGGCGAGTGTCATGGAAGCCCGCTGGGGGGAGGACGGCGAGGAGGGAACGCTGGACGACGGCATCAAGAACCTGGCCGATGTCGGGGCCGATGCCGCTAAATTTAAATTGCAAAGTAATTTTGTGAAGGTAACGTCTGTGGGCGATGCGTTCGGCAACCAGTACCAAATCGAGTGCATTGTTCTGCTCCAGGGAAACACCTCGACAGTGGCTTACTGGCAAGAAGGACCGGTTGATAAAAAATGAAAATGCGCGAGAAAACCATAACCGCGGTCTGCCGCACGGTCGACGGCATCGAGTGGACCAGTTGGAAGATCAAGCCGGACGGTGACGAACTGGCACAGCAGGACACCGCACCCGTGGATTTCTCCGGCGACACCACCAAAGAACTCATCGCCTCCATCGAACTCCCGGAAAATGTCACCGACCATTTGGAGGGCGACATCACCGTGCCGTTGCGCACCTCCGAACTCCTCATGCGGGTCATGGAATTTCCCACTGTGGAGGGGGATGAAATCGCCGACATGGTCGGATTCCAGGTCGACAAGATATCCCCCTTCCCCTCGGACCAACTGGCTATTTCGCACGAGGTGCTTCAGCAGACCGAAGAATCCTCGCTCGTACTGATGGTCGCGGCAAAACGCAGTTGCATCGATGCCATTGGCGACACCTTTGTGGAAAAGGGGATCCGCGTCCACGGCATCGATGCGCGCGTACTCGGCTGGATGGGACTGATGGAGGACGAGGGGCATGTCGCCGGCGATGATTGCGAAATCTTCATTATCGACGACGGCATTGACTTTTCACTGGCGGTGTTCGCATCCGGCATCCCGGTGGCCTTCCGGATGCTCGACACAAAGCTCGTCGACACAACTGCGGTTGACGAATTGGCCACCGAAATCAGCTACACGCTCACTACGCTCGATACCGAGCGCGACCTGCCAACCCCGTCCGCCATCCAGTTCTGGAGCCTTGGCAACCTTGCGGCGGCTGTTCGCACCAAGCTGGCGGAAAAGAGCGGACTCCCCGTCAAGCCCCAGTCCCTGGCCTCGCTACCCCCGCTTTCGGAAGGCATTGTACGCCGCACACTGGACGACAAAAGCCATATCGAACTAGTCCCGCGCGAATGGATCGAGTATGAAAAGCGCAAGCAGCTCCTGCGGAGGTTCACCCTGATCTCCTCGTCCATCGTCGCCGTCTGGATTTTTGTCCTGCTGGTCTTCTTCAGCATCTACAAGGTGCGCGACATGCGGCAGGGCAGGGTCGAGAAACGCCTCGCCGCCATTGAGCCAGAGGCCAGGCAGTCGCTCGAAAACCGGCAAAAGCTCAAGGCGCTCAAGGTCTACACCGACCGCTCCGACTCCGCCCTCGAATGCCTGCGCGAACTCACGCAACTGCTACCTCCCGGCAATATCGAGTTTGCCTCGTACAACTACAAGAAAGGCAAAGGGGTGACATTGCGCGGAACCGCCAGCAACGATGAAACCGTATACGACTTTTTCGAATCCCTTACGGAATCCGAATTGTTCGAGCGGCTCAAGGATCAATCGGTAAACGCCAAAACCATCAAGGGTGTCCGCGGTGCCGTCTTTTCGGTTACACTGGAGCTTCCCGTCGAGGAGGAAGGCAAATGAAGATCTCGCAACGGGAAATGATTCTGGGCGTTGCCACGCTTGCCGCCGTTTTGGGTGGCACAACGTGGTACATCGTCGATAGCAAGGTCGGCGAATGGAAGGCCAAGGCCGACACGATCGAGAAGGCTGAACAGCAGATCCGCCACTACCAGGCCGCCATCAAGATGCAGGAAAACTGGCAGGATGAACTCAATGCCCTGCAAGCCGGGCTGCGTGTGTTCGATGCCGGGAAGCGCTCCGTATCGCCGGACTTGATGAAAACCATCAAGGGCATTTCCAGCAAGCACGAACTGGATATCACCCGCAGCCAGCCCCACAACGAAAAGCCGACCGGCGACCTCTTCGAACTGGGCATCAACTGCACATGGCAAGGCACGCTCGAATCCATGGTGGGCTTCCTTACCGAATTGCAGCAGCAGGGCGTGAACTACGATGTCCGCCAGCTCAACGTAACCCCCGCCGGAAAAAACACCGGCAAGCTCAAAGGCAACATGGTCATCCATTGCGCATATACAAGAAAGGCGTCGGTTGAGGGAGAAGCAAAATAGGACGGCAAACCCT
>JBDLHZ010000294.1:0-3647 GCA_039715135.1 Verrucomicrobiota bacterium | reverse complement strand
GTTTCCATTAGCCACGCGCGAATCCGGCGGCGAAGAGAGCGATCCGCGTAGGTTTCATAGCCAACGGTATAGGTTCGGCCGTCGGAATTGCTCCACCAGCGGTCGAATGCCTCGCGGGCGCGCTGCATGTTGGCATCGGCCTGCGGCGCGGTGAGAGCCAGATTGCATTCGGCATTGAAGTTGTCCATGTTCCGGCGGGTGTAGTTGCAGGAACCCAGTAGCAAGGTGGCAGTTTCATCGGCATGCTCGACATGGAGCATCTTTACATGGCACTGCTCGCCATGCGTATCCGCCCAGCGCAGCGGTACGCCCGCCTTTGCCAGTTTCAGTGCGGTCTGCCGATTGGGGATACCGTTCTTTTTACGTCCGAAGGCATCCTTGTTCGGGTCGAGGATCACCCGCACATTGCAGCCGCGCTGCCTGGCGGAGATGAATGCCCGCGCAACTTTCCGGTCGGAAAAATAAAACATGGCCAGATCGATCCGTGTTCCTGCCTCCGCATTGGCAAGAAGCTCCAGAACCTTGTCCTTGATCTTGCGTTCGGTCAGCAGTTCCAAACGAAGTGGAGGGCGACGCTCCGTCGGAGCCGTATCATGCCGGGAGGCTCCGACGGAGCGTCGCCCTCCAATCCCGGAAAAATGTTTGAAATCCGAAAATTCCAATACCGCCCGTTCCGCTTCCAGCGCCATTTGCTGTCCCGCCCCATCGACGCGCAATGCCACGTTCCAATGCGCACTGCTGGCGCTGTGCGGGTTGGCGCTCGTGACCAGCAACGACTTTTCCGTGACCGCTACCTTTCGGTGATTGGCCTTAAAGTTGAGCAGCTTCAGCATGCTGCGCATCGAAATGCGCCCCTCGCCCATTGGATTGTCGACTGCATTGCCGGGCGCAACGCCCCACCGCTTGAGCAAAAGCCTCCACGGCTTGGAGATGATCGGATTGCTGTCGCGCAGTTGGTTCAAATCAGTCAAGACCACCTGCACCCCAGCGGTTTCCAGCGCCTTGAAGTGCGGCGACTCGATGGAGCCGTAGACCGTATTGACCGGATCGGTGATAAAGGTGATTCCAACCTCTGGGTTCGCCTTGCGCTTGGCCACCAGCCGATCGACCAGTTCCCGGCTGAGCGGCCGCATGCCGGATCCGGGTTCGTACATGAAATCGTTGATGAGAAAAAAATCGAGCAGGATGAACTGCTCCGCCTCATCGATCATTTCGAAGAGCGATTCGAATATTTCCTGCTGCACATGGCGCTTCCCCTCGGCATCGACCCATGTTTCGTCAACAAGTAGCCGGACATTCTTGGCCACCGTTTCGCTGGAATAGGCAAGTCCCAGCTTTTCCGGTCTCTTTGAACAACCGAGCAGTCCTGCAGATACTGAGGATAGAATTGTCATCGCAACCCAAAAGCGCATGCGCCATCTCCAAGAATTCAAACCGGAGTTTAGGGAATTTCCCCGGGTTGGAAAATACTTATCGTCCTCGTACTCGAAAAACAAACCGAGGACGAGAACGAGTTCGATGGACGAGGAGGATTGAAGAAAAAGGGGGACGCCCCGTTGCGGGACGCCCCCCTGGGGGTGGGGTGTTTACTAACCAGGGGAAGTTAGATCTTTCCTACGAGATCGAGACCGGGAGTCAGGGTGTCGCCACCCGGAGTCCAGTTTGCGGGGCAAACCTGGTCGCCATTCTCGTGTACAAATTTTGCGGCGCCGAGCTTGCGGAGGGCTTCCGCAGCGCTACGGCCAATGCCGAGGTCGTGGATTTCGGCGGTCTTTAGAATGCCGTCGGGATCGATGATGAAGGTACCGCGAAGCGCGAGGCCTTCATCGTCGATGTAGACATCGAACAACTGGCTGACTTCGCCGGTCGGATCGGCACCCATCGGATAATCGACCTTGCCAATCGCTTCCGAAGCATCATGCCATGCCTTGTGAACAAATGCAGTGTCGGTGCTAACGCTGATAACTTCTGCGCCAGCTTCCTGGAACTTCGGATACAAGGCGGCCATGTCTTCCAGCTCGGTTGGGCAGACAAAAGTAAAGTCGGCCGGGTAGAACATGAGCACAACCCACTTGCCCTTGTAATCCGACAAGTTGATGTCCTTGATTTCATCGTTCTGAAATGCCGCCATTTTAAAATCAGGCACTTCCTGTCCAACCTTCACCATCTCGAAATCGAATAGATCCTGTCCTGCGTCTTCCATTTTCTTCTCCTAGTAGTTTGTTAACGGTCGTTTCTCAAATCAGGGATACAGTACCTTTCCTGTACGGATTGTAAACAGGAATCTGAATACTTTTTTAGCATTATTATGAAATCACCGTTTTTATTGGGTTAAATGACTTGGCAGATAGGACAAAAGGTAGTTCCACGCTGGGCAACGACGGTCTTTTTGAGCATTTTCTTGCATCGTTCGCACGGTTTTCCGGAGCGTCCGTAGGCCTTTACCTTTTCGCGGTGGCCACCTGATTCCCCTTCCACGTCGCGATAGTTGGTCTTCCCCTCGCCCAATGAAGTACCACGATTCTTTACGCCTATTTTCAATACGTGCTTGATCGCCTTGAACAGAGCCTCCACCTCGGCATCGGAGAGCGAGTCCGACAAACGCTCGGGATGGATTCTTGATTGCCACAGTGCTTCGTCGGCATAGATGTTCCCCAGCCCGGCGACTATCGACTGGTCGAGGATCAGTGGCTTGATCATCCGATGTCGCCTGCGCATCGCATCGCTGAAATATTTCCGGGTGAATTGGCGTGTCAGCGCATCGGGGCCAAGCTTGCCGAGAATCTCCTGCGGATCGTCCACCAGCTTCCAGCGGCCAAACTTGCGCGTATCGCGGTAATGCAACGCCAGCCCATCCGACAGTTTCAATACAATCCGGTCAAACCGGCCCGGCTCCATCGAGAAGGAACCCGCCATCCGCAGATGGATCATGATGGTCTTGCCGGAGCCGAGCAAAAAGAGCATCCATTTCCCGACCCGGGAGATTTGGTCGATGGTGGTTCCGCAAACCTGTCTTGAAAAAGAGGTCGCCGAAAGTGGCTCCACTGTCCGCGCCCAATTCACTTTCACTGACAGGATTTTCCGCCCTTCGACGCCCCGCGCGCGTAGTTGGCGCACAATGGTTTCAACCTCTGGAAGCTCCGGCATTCAGGCCTCTATTTTCTTTCAACAACACTGGACGGAGAATGTATGAATACTATTCACCACCCGTACAAGCAGTAAATAACCAGTTCCCGCCTTTTTGGAAACGAAACACCTTGCCCCACACGGGGCTTTGTTTTGACAGGTCCTTGCGCTATACCGTTGTTCCATGGATTGCAGTCGCCAGACCGACATTGTTATTGCCGCGTTCAATGCGCGCTACGCACATTGCTCGTTCGGCGCGCGCTACCTGCTTGCCAACCTCGGCGAGTTGCAGGCGCAATCCGAACTGTTGGAATTCGACCTTCAGGTCCTCCCCCGCATCGCCGTTGAAAAAATCCTCGCAACCCACCCGCGCATCGTCGGCATCGGCTGCCATATCTGGAACATCGAGCTCGCCACCAAGGTTGCCGCCCTGCTCAAAAGCATCCGCCCCGACATCTCACTCATTCTCGGCGGCCCCGAAATAAGCCATGAAACCGGGGAACAGGAAATCTTCAAATATG
>JBDLHZ010000293.1:0-3667 GCA_039715135.1 Verrucomicrobiota bacterium | reverse complement strand
CCCGGCGACCGCTACCAATTCGAGCGCGTCGGCTACTTCTGCGCCGACCTCGACCACACTCCGAAAAAGCCCGTCTTCAACCGCACCCTCACGCTGCGCGCCCCAAGAAAGGTGATGTAATCTTCTCGTCCTCGATCCACAAACCGAGGACGAAGGACGAGAACGAGGAGGATTGGTTGTCGTACCGCAGACATCCCGCATGCCGGCAAAAAATATTGACACCCCAGAGGTGAATAAACTAGCTTGGTCTAGTCAACAAAGAGGGTAAATATGCATACAGTAAGTTTGTTCGAGGCCAAAACCCATCTGTCCGGTATTGTCGAGGCGTTGCTTAGCGGCAAGGAAAACGAAGTCATTATTTCCCGCCGCGGGAAACCGGTGGTGCGCCTGATGCCGTTGGAACAACCCGACACTTCCGTGCGCATCGGGGTGGCACGTGGCCGCTTTGCCGTACCGGACAACATTGATACGGCGAATGAAACGATTGCCGGACTGTTCAATGGCGGGGAACTGGAAAAATGAGGATCCTGCTGGACACCCATATCGCCTTGTGGGCCTTGACGGACAGCCCCCGTCTTCCGGAAGAAGCCCGCACCCGGATTCTTGATGCCGGGAATTCAATCCATTTCAGCGCGGCAACGGTCTGGGAGATCGCAATCAAGCACCGGCTGGCTCGTGGCGACATGCCCGTCTCCGGCGCGGAAGCACGGCAGTTGTTCAACGAAGCGGGATATTTGGAACTGCCCGTCACATCGCAACATGCCGCAGCCACGGAAAAACTTCCAATGCACCATGCCGACCCATTCGACCGAATGCTGGTGGCTCAAGCACTTGCCGAACCGATGCGCCTGCTGACCCATGACCGCAAGCTGCCGATCTACAGCGATTGCGTGCAATACGTGTAATATGGAATTAATTTGAATGGAATTGTTTCTCACACAGAGCCACATGATTGAGAGTGGATAGCGAACAATTTCCACGGAGAGCAAGGTAATCGAAAAATCGGCTTCTTTGTGGCTTGAGCGACCTCGGGAGCGGGTGTGAGTACAATACTGGTCAAGTTAATCTGATATAAGACGGCAACATCGACCCAAATCATTGGAAATCGCCACCGCCAAGCTCGAACCCGGCCTAGCCGCCGGTGCAAACATGCTGAAAGGCGAACTCAATCTCCGAAAACTTGATCTTCATATCCTGCCCTCCACATCAAAGGCGATTGCTTTCAAGCACCGCCTTCTTCACATCGCTCCAAGTATGCCCCTTGAGACCGCGCGGGTCGGGTTCCTCTTCGGCATCCTCGAAATAGCTCAGCGACTTTTCAACATACCAAACATTCTCATCGGTATACTTTTTGGCAAAGAACCCGAGCATCTCGTCCCGGCTGAAATGGTTGAGCAGTTCGGCGTAATCCCAGAAATCCTTCTTGCCGCCCCGATTGGCAATGGCGTTTAATTTCATTGCCGCAATATCTTCAAGGCTCGCCAAGCGGATGCCGTCGACCTCGATTGGTTTTCCAATCATTGGATAGCGGTGCGACATGATATCGACCTTGATCCCGCCTACTTCGCCACGAACCGTGTTTCGCGCGGTTTCCATCGATTGGATTCCATATTCTTCGCCAAGCAGGTCGGCAACCGGCTGGACATCAAATGCCTTGCCGGCAAAGAGATCAATATCGACCGAAGAGCGGTGCCCCAGCCTCAATGCCAGCGCCGTGCCTCCGACCAGATGGAATGGCTCCAGCAAATCCTCCCGCATCAAACTGCGGAGCAAATCAAGCAACGGGGCCGGTGCAGCCCCATAATGCAGATTCAATGCATCCATGTCCCCAGCTCCCGGCTTTTGCGGTAGGCCCGAAATTCTTCGGGGCGGAGGTGGAACTGGTTGGCAAAAAAGAAAATGGTCTTTTGCTGGAGCGACGGCGCACGAAGCAGGGACTCCTTCACCACCTCCGCGCCATAATGCCGCCAAACCGCCAAAACATCACCAAGAGAACCCCGATCCATTACACGGGGAATGATGAAATTCCGGTGGACTTGCGTATCCATATCGCTCGCATCCACATCCCAGAAGAGGTGGCTAGACAGCTTTCGGATTATGTCCCCGTTTCCCATGAACCAAAAACTAGCCTGTACCGTCCCGTTTTGCAAGCAGGCTTGACGAACCACGCTGTTTTAAGAATCCCCATCCGGCCTTGGCGAGTCCAAACCACGGTCGGCAGAAGGCGGAGTCACCGCCCCCACCTACAGCAGCAGCCCGGCGCGGACTTCGGCGGATTTGTTGGGGCTGCTGCATTCCGCGATTACCTTGAGGGCGAATTCGAAGGTGGTGCCGGGGCCTTGGCTGGTGATGAGGTGGCCGTCGACCACAACGATCTCGTCCACGGGTTGCACGTTCGGCGGCAACTTTTGTTCGACGCCGGGGTAGCAGGCAAACTTCTTGCCTTCGAGGATTCCGGCTTCATGCAACGCCAGCGCGGCGGCGCAGATGGAACCAACCCACTTTTTCTTTTCGTTGAAGTCGCGAAGCGCCTGCTGGACACCGGCGTGCTCGCAAAGTGCCTGTGTCCCGCCAAAGCCGCCGGGAAGGAGTAGTACATCAAAGTCGTTGGGGTTGATTTGATCCCATGTGGTGTCGGGAACCAGCTTGACGCCCCGCGAGGCCTCGATGGTTCCGGCGGAGAGTCCCGCCACGGTTACATCCCACTCGGCACGCCGCAGCGTGTCGATAATGATCACGGCTTCCATCTCCTCGCAGCCGTTGGCGATAGGTACCAATGCTTTCATGATTCAACCTCCGGTTTCGTATTTTTGATTTATGGGTCTGCGACAGGCCTTCATTTGTAAAGGCCAACGCCGCTTGAGTTCAATAAATCAAAAATCAGCAATCAAAAATGCTCTACTCGATTACTTTTCGAAGTTCGCCAACCACTTGTTCACGCATGGATTCGGAAATGGGTTCATCGAAGGTTTCCTGCAATACGTCGATCAACCGCTGGCCGGTGCAGACCACGACACCATTGACGTTCATGATTTCTTCGGGGAGTTTGGTGGAGATGAAGCAGAGCACGGAGTGGACTGGAATACCGCCCTTGCCGGAATCATCGAGAAAATCCACTAGCTCGACAGTGGCGGCCTTGACCTGCTTGAGCGGAGGGCGGGAAGGCTCCTTGCCGCCGGCGTAGAGCTTGCCGTCGCGGAACTCTACCGAGCCTTTCCAGTTCTTGGTCTCCACCACGAACACCCCGGCCGGGCCAACGATGATGTGGTCGAAGTTTTGCTTTCCACCAGCCAAGCGAAGCCCGTTGAAAACGGCATAGTCAGAACTTAGGAAGGCCAGCTCATGCGCTACCCACTCCTCGCCCTTGGCTCCCTTGAGAAAATTGCCCAATCGCCGGTCGCCCCATGCCAGCAGGATGGCCGCTGCGACGGCAACGAGGAAAAAGAGAATGCCGACCTGCGAAACCCCCAGCACAGGAAACGGGAACCAGGCACGGACCAGATAGCCTGCGGCAAAGCAAATCAGCAGCAACGGCCAAAAGGCACGCAACAATCCCAAGACGCGCGGCGCCTCGCCGGGGCTGCCATAGACCCGTGCAAAACGGCTACTTAAAGGTTCCTTTGTAGTTTCCATAGCCTCCAACGCTTGAACCGCTCCCTTCGGTCAC
>JBDLHZ010000292.1:0-3667 GCA_039715135.1 Verrucomicrobiota bacterium | reverse complement strand
CGCGTTTTCGGCGGCGGCAGCAGCCGTTGGTATTCCAATATTTTCTGTTCCCCTAATTGGGTTTACACGGCATTTTTGAACGCGGGCGGAAGAATTTGTCTTGTTTGGTTGAGGCGGTGGGTTGGGATCGCCGGAGAGAGGGGGATGGCATGCACCATATTGGTTGGAAAAGTACAGGAAGATGTTTCGCTCGGCTGCTCGCCGTTTTTTCCGTGGCTGCGGTCATGGGAAGCGGCCTTGCATGCGGGCAGCCGCCATACCCGGAAGGCGCCATCTTTTACGACGGAGGGGTGTATCGGCCCTGACTTCCCCTTTTGACGAAAGGAAGTTGTTGAATGTTTAGGAAAAAGCCGGGGAAATCCCCGATGGAGCACCATCAAACCAAGCCGGAAGACCGGGTTCATCCATTGGTGAAAACCGCCTATGGCGGCGGAATGATTCCGTTTGCCCTGCTGGCCAGCGGCTATGTCTCGATGGTGGGTCCCATTTTCAATATAAACCTGGGGATCAGTCCGGCCGTAATCGGGGTGATCGCGGGGCTGAGCCGGCTCTGGGATGCCATCAACGATCCCATGATGGGCAAGATCAGCGACAACACCCGCAGCCGCTATGGGCGTCGCCGCCCCTGGATTTTGCTGGGGTCGTTCACTGCGGCGGCCAGCTTTGCCGCGATCTGGTGGTTCCCCTTGGGGCAGTCCGACCTGTTCTACGGCATCTGGCTGGCCGCTGCCACGTTCCTGTTCTACATCGGCCTCACCATCTACACGGTTCCATACACGGCCTTGGGCATGGAAATGTCGCCCGACTACCATGAACGAACCCGGATTGTCGCATACCGCGATTTCCTTGCGCCGCTTGGGACGGTTCTGGCGGGGTCGCTTTTCTGGTTTTCCTCCTGGAAAATCCATTCCGACGTGGTCGAGGGCATGCGCTTTACTTCGCTTGGGATCGGGGTGCTTATCATCCTTCTGGGTGTTTTTGCGGCGGTCTTTCCGCGCGAGCATCCGTTTGCCCAAAAATCCAGCCAACAGGAAAAGATCGGGCTTTTCAAAAGCGTCAGGCAGACCCTTCGCGTGAAGCCTTTCCTGATCCTTTGCGGGGTGTCGGCGATCATGTTGATGGGCATCTCCATGGTAGTGTCCTTTGGGTTCTACATCTACCTCTACCACCTGTTTGGCGGGGACCAGTCGGTCGTCGGGGGCTTTGCGGCCACAGGTACGCTGATCGGGCAGGTTTCCAGCATGGCGCTGGTGCCGTTCATCGTCAAGGTCTCCACGAAGATCGGCAAGAAAAAGACGATCATGCTGTTCATCTGCGTTTCCATTGCGGGGTCTCTGATGAAATGGTGGTTCTACACTCCCGAATACCCCTGGCTCGCCTGGCTTGTTGCGCCGTTCCTGATGCTGGGCTTCATTGCCCAGTCGGTCATGGTCAACTCCATGCTTCCCGATATTATCGACTATGACGAGCTTCGGACCCATACCCGCCGCGAAGGCATGTTCGGCGCGGTCTACGGCTGGTCGTGGAAGCTGGGGATTTCCCTCGCGCTGGTGGTTTCCGGGTTCCTCCTTTCATCGACCGGCTACGATGCCGATCTGGGAACGCAGCAGCTTGCATCGACCATCACCAAGATGCGCCTGCTGGACATAGGGGTTCCCATTCTCGGCTGCCTCGCCGGATTGCTGCTGATCCGCCTTTATCCGTTAGACGAGCAAAAGGCCTACGAAATGCGCGCCGAACTTGAAAAACGCCACGCCTCGGCACCGCTTTCCCCTGCGGGGTGAAGCGGTACTACACCGGGCAACAGATGGAACCTTGTTTTGGTTGCGAGATTAGTGCCGATTAGTGAAAATTAGTGGTTAAAGACATAGGGAGTAAAAAGGTATGGAAAAACGTAGTGTATTGAAAAAAACAGGTCTTTTGGTTTTGGGGTTGCAGTTGGCTTTGTCCAGTTGTCTTGCGGGGCATGGAGCGATGCGCGTTGATGCCGGATCTTCGATTGTCGACCATGCCGATCCGGCCATGAAGGGGTCGCTGGCGAATGTCTTGTCGCAGATCGGTTCCGCAACCTGCGCCGTCGTGAAGCTGCCCGGCAACAGCGTTTATGTCCTCGGGCAGGATCTGACCGTTCCCTCCAATGTTGATCTAAAGTTTTTGCCGGGTGCTGTCCTCTCCGTGTCGGAAGGCGCGGCGCTCTCCATCAACGGCGGGATCGAAGCCGGGCTAAGGCAGATCTTTTCCGGCGAGGGCATCGTGGGCGGCGCCCCGAAGATCGTCGAGGTCTATCCCCAGTGGTTCGGAACAAAGGGTGACGGCGATACCGACGATACGCAGACCTTGCAGAACGCGATTGATTTCGCCTGCCGGACGGGCATCAAGGCCGTCAACCTGAACAGAGGCACCTACGTGGTGACAAAGACCATCGACTGCACCAACCTTCGCCAGCCGGGAACCCTTAGCCGGGATGGCCTGCGGATCTATGGAACCTCCGGCTTTGTTGGCGCCAACACGGTTATCGTAGGCGAAACGGGCGATGGCCACGCCATTCTGGAAATTAGCGGCATTCAATCGGGGGAATTCGACAACTTCCGCCTCGTGTCCGGAAAAAAGAACCCCAGCACGGTTGGCCTGTTCATGGGCTGCCCAAAAAAACTGCCCCAATGCCAGAACAACGTCATCCATATTGGCATTGGAATGCATGACGATATGAATGCCAACGGCGGGCTGGGTACGATCGCGCTGTGGAACTTTGCCGCCGAGGAAAACACATACCAAAGCGTGTATTTCGTAGCCAACCGCCCGGTCGTCCTAAGCGCGTTCAACAATTCTCCCGCTGCCGCGTTCGCTTTCAACTATGAACATTCCTATGTGGAGTTGTTGCAGGTGCATTCCCTCGGCGTAACCGCCTTTTCCGGCGAGTGCTTTGTTCAGTCTTTGGGCGGCGCGCCGGTGTTCACGACCCAGTGTGCAAATACTCTTGTCTGTGAAAATACGTATGTCTGTGGACGCGGTAACGGGTCTGCGGTTTTTGAGGTCTACGGATCACTGGTGAATCTGAATTACAAGGGAGTGGTCGAAGGCCGCGCTACATTCCTGCAAAACAACGGTTCGATCATCAATGGCGATATCAGCGCCACGTATGGCGGAGTTGTTGATCAAAAGGCCCCGCTCATCCGAATGGGGGATAAAAGCCGCATTATTAACACAACGCTAAAGTTTGCTCTCGAAGCAGCCCGTGACCGCAATCTGTTTGCGCAGAACGGTTCAGCCCGGTCCAAGGCCAAGGCAAAAGGGGGAGACATCGACAAGGCGATCAAGGAAGGGAAGGTTGCGGGAGAGGTTGCCCCGGTTGTCGGCCTAAAGCAGGAAGCGATCACCAAAGCGGCACTGGTCAACACGGAGATATTCACCTCGGGCATGAAAGACGAATACCTGAAGGTGCCGAATGTACTGCGCAAGGGATCCAGGAATTCCCGCATCATTGCCCCGGCTAAGATCATTGAATTGTGAATAAAGAAGAGGGGGCGGAAGGGACTGGGTTCCAATGAAGAGCATGAAAAAGAAAACCGGGGAAAACCAAAAAATCACAAAAGGGATGTCCAGCGCGGTGCTGCTGAGCATTGCGATCCACGCCGTGCTTTTTTTCCTTGCCGGCATGTTGGTGGTC
>JBDLHZ010000291.1:0-3672 GCA_039715135.1 Verrucomicrobiota bacterium | reverse complement strand
TGGACGCAGACGTTTGCGATGAACGCATCAAGGCCTTTTCGGAAGAGATCGCCGCGCTGGGCGCATAATGCGAAGTGCATGGCAAATTCGTGATCAGGGGAAACCGAAGAGGGGTGGATCGCTAATCGCGCTAATCACGCGAATGGAACAGTCGGGGAATCTGCTTGAAGGGAACACTAAAAAGAAATTCGTGTAATTCGCGAGATTCGCGATCAAAAATTTGTGGATATGGATATTTGTAGTCAGAAACAACTTCTAGTTGCGATTGGCGAGGAGGATTTCTCTCCGGTCGATTCGGGCGGGGAAATCAATGTTCCGGCGGGGACGACCATCCGTTTCGATCTGGCATCGGGAGGGCACTGGTATGGGCAGGGGTTTGCTTCCCGTCCGTTCTTCCCATTGGAGCGGGGGGAGTCGGTCAACGAATCCTTCGCGGTCGGCAACACCCAGAGCCCCATCTGGATGTGCTCGGCCGGATACGCCATTCTGGCCGAAATGGTGGAGCCGCTTTCCTTGCGCTTCAACGTCGGCGGGAACAACCTGCTGGAGCTGCGGTGCGACACGCAATCGCTCGTGATACGGATATTCCACGCCGCAACCCTGCCCGCTGCCCAGCAACAGTTGATGAAGCATCTGGGATGGCCGAACAAGATCACGGATCCATCTGTCTTCGGGGACGCTTTCTTTACGACCTGGACCCAGTATCCGCGTTGCATTATGCAGGAGCGCGTGGTCGGCATGGCCCGCGAGATCCGCGAAAACGGATATCCCTGCTCCACGCTCATCATCGACGATCGCTGGGAGTCGAGCTATGGATCCCTGACGTTCAGCTCCGACTTTCCCGATCCAAAGGCAATGATGGATGAACTCCACGGGATGGGCTTCCGGGTAATCCTGTGGACGACGCCTTTCGTGAACGTCGAGACGGAAGGGTTCGAGGATCTTGCCCGCGAAGGCGTGGTGCTCCGGGACAAGGAGACCGGCTGCGGCGGCGTATTCAAATGGTGGGGCGGCCAGGCGGGACTGATCGATGTGACCGGCCCGACCGGGCGCGATTGGTTGATCGAAAAACTCGAATACCTGAAAGACGGGTTGGGGGTTGATGGATTCAAGATCGATGGCGGGGATGCGGTTTACATGCCTCCGCCCGACAAGGCCGACTGGGCGGAGGACAAGGGGCCGTCGGGATACGTTGACGAGCTTTTGTCGGTTTTCGAGGAGGCGTCAACGATGCCTTGCCCGAACCGGACGGCGTGGTTGTCGCAGGGACGAAGCATCCTCTGGAACCTTCCCGGGCGGGATCCGCACTGGGGAATCAACAACGGACTTAAATCCCTCGTACCGGTTACCCTCCACATGGCCCTTATCGGCTACGATATTCTTTTGCCGGGGATCGTCGGCGGGCGCATGCAGACTGCGGATTCGTCGGCTGCGTTGCCGATGGACGAGATGATGGTGCGCTGGGCGGAAATCCACGCCTTCATGCCCACCATGCAGTTTTCATATTGGCCATGGAACTATGCATCGCCTGCGGCGGATGTCATCCGCCAGTACGCCGGTGTCCACAAGGCGCTGGAACCCTACATCTTTGAACAGGCTAAGGATCGAACATCTCCCCTGCTGCGTCCAATCTGGTACGATGCGCCGGAGGTCGAGGAGCTGTATCTTGTGGACGACGAGTTTATGCTCGGTTCCGATCTGCTGGTGGCCCCGGTGCTCGATCCGGATACGTCAGCCCGCGACATCCTCCTGCCGCCAGGAAGCTGGCGGGATGCATGGACTGGTGAACTGTGCCGGGGAAAGCTGTCTGAACATCCGGCCCCGTGTCCGGGGTGCGGCATATTTGTCCGGGAAGGCAACGTCGAATTGTCCAACCGCCTGCACGAAAAGCTATCCGAAATCCAACGCGGGAGCGTTCTCTCCGGCACCGAGAGTTCGACCTACGAATCCAAGCTGGACCGCGATGTGGCCGGCATGGGTTGATTGCGAACCGTTGGGTTGTCGGCATTCCGGGGCGCATATTCATCGAACCGCGCCTGCAAGACATCATCGAGGTGGCACAAACAGATTTTCTTAAGTCTATGCCCGTAAATTGTTTGACAAATCTACGATTGAATCGTAAATTGCCCAATCGGGAAAAACAACCTTGGCAACGAGCTGTTTTCCCGAATACGAATATGTCTCGTTGGAAGAAACGGAAAACCGTAATTTCAGCAAACGAACCATCAAAAGCCCCAAGCTGTATTTTCACGACACCGGTCTCGCCGCCCATCTTCTCGGCATCCGAACCGACGAACAACTCTACACGCACACCTCCAGAGGTGCCCTGTTTGAAAACCTGATCGTCGCGGAAGCCGTCAAGGCCTATACACACCACCGCCGAGAGCCGCCGATCTATTTCTGGCGGGACCAAACCGGTCATGAGCTCGACCTGCTCATCGAAGATGCC
This sequence comes from Verrucomicrobiota bacterium, assembly GCA_039715135.1. Taxonomy (GTDB): domain Bacteria; phylum Verrucomicrobiota; class Kiritimatiellia; order Kiritimatiellales; family Pontiellaceae; genus Pontiella. The sequence goes on along the minus strand of JBDLHZ010000291.1, from coordinate 1,223 downwards.
GATCTCCTTTATCCGGTCGAAATCAAGTCGGGGGCAACCGTCGGCGCCTCCATGTTCGACAACCTGAAATGGTGGAACCGGCTGGCCGGGAATCCTGCCGGAAACGCCACGTTGATCTATGGGGGAGACCACTGTTTCGCTCAAAACGAGATCAACGTCAGGCCATGGTATTCCATTGGATAAAGCGTGGCCGACAAAAACCATAGACTAATGGTTCTGAACCTTTTCACGGCGACGAATCCAAGCTGGACCGCGACGTCTCCGGGATGGGGTGATTTGCAGTCTACCACGTCGTCCAGACCGGTTCTATCTCCGGGCAAGGCCGTCCTTTTTCTGGACGACCTCGTATCCTGCTTCAACCACCGCCTTGAACTCGGGGGAAATCGTGTGCCAGTCCAACACATCGACACGTATGGGAAGATCGGATTCCTCGAAGGCCTCTTTCAGGGCGAAAAGGGTGCTTTTCTCCAGCTTGGAATTTCCAACCACGGCCAAATCGAGATCCGACCAGGCCTTGGCCGCGTTCCCGATCCGGGAGCCAAAGGCGCGCACCTCGCAATCCGGAACATGCGCCGAGAGAATGTGCCTGACGGTTTCCAACTGGCTGGCCGGCAAGTCAATCATTGCGTTCGGCAATCCGGTTGAAGACTTCCGAAACGGCCGGCAGGAAAGAGACGGCAACCTTGAATACATCTTCCGCCGTCTCGCCATCGTAGGTATGCGAGGTCTCGTTGCGCGATTTGTGGAAGGCCATCCATGCATCGACATCGTCGATCAAGCGGTTTTCGCGGCACAGGCGGAAAAGCTGTCGCCGGGCAACGCCGTCGACTTCGGCCGGGCTGGTGTTTAATTCGAGCCAGCGCTTCATCATTTTCCATGCCTGTTCGTAGGCCACCTCGAAATTCTGCACGACACCGGCACGCAGTGTTTCCACCAAATCGGTATCCGAGCCCTTCGGTTGTCCGTTCGCTACGCGCAGTGAACGCGCCAGCGCGTCAATTGATTTTTCAAGGCTTTTCAGTTCAAGGGCCATGGTTCGTCTCGGTGTCTGTTTACGTTCCGGTCTTCGTTCTTAGGAAAACGTATAAACAAATCGCGATGATGGGGCAAGCTTCTCGCGGCAAAACCTGATGCAAGGGGATTATTTACGGGACAGCACACTAGTCTTCGCAGTAGCGGGCGATGATGAAAACCTCGCATGCTCCTTTGCCGGCATTCCGTAC
>JBDLHZ010000290.1:0-3680 GCA_039715135.1 Verrucomicrobiota bacterium | reverse complement strand
GTATTCGCGCTGGTCGCACGAGGGGCAGGAGATCCGCTCGCCTTTGTGGACGACGCAGTCGTGGTTCCCCGAACAGCCGGGTTGCTGCTTTCGCAGTTTGTTGATCAAACCTAGGATGCCCAGCGGGATACCCGTCAGCACCAGCGCCAAGGCAAACAATGTGATAAATGTCGGCATGTTTTCCACCTGGGGAACTTGCCCCGCAGGTGCGGGGTCGTTCCAGTTAATGGTCATCAGTTATTGGTTGTCGGGCTAAACGACTGACTGCGTGCGCCTTGCCCTAATAACGGATAACTTTTTTCTGATAACGGCCTCTGCAAACCCGGAGGGTTTTGCAAGAGGCTCACTTGACACTTAACCTCCCGCGAATAATACTGCAACCTTGGATCGTCGGTAATCGTCCTCGCTTGTCCCGCCATAGCCGAAGAGCAACGGCGGATCCGTCGAACTCGTTCTCGTCCTCGATCTGTTTTTCGAGGACGAGGAGGAGGGGCGAGAACGAGGACGATGTTTGCTTCACCCGTCAGATCAATCATGGCACTGTACTAAAGTGTCATAACCCGATAGTTTCAGACCTATGAAGAAGAAACATAAAAAACAGCGTACGGAAGGTTCGCCCGGCGGTTATACCCATATCTCGTCCAGTTCGGAGTTCTATTCCTCCAGCCCGTCGGAAAGGCCTCTTTCCGACAGTGACGCACCCTCCGATTCCCACAGCGTACGAGAGACCGGGCGCCATCAGACGGCTTTGCGTGGGCCGGGAAAAATGGATCCCCGGGAAAAAATGGCACTGATGGCTATTCTCAAGTCGGCCGTCCTGATCCTGTCGCTGGTGATTGCGTTCTTCCTGCTCCGGAAGGGGATCAACCTTTATGAGGAAAGTGTTTGGCTCGAACATGCCGATGCCCCCGAAAAATCCCCGGTACTGCTGGAGGTCGAGTTGGTCGAGGGCTTCGATATCCAGGACCAGAACTCGCGCGAGCAGTTTGCCGAACGCATAAAGCACTGGAAGGAGGCCGACCGGCTTGTGCGCTCGGCGGATGCATTGCTTCAGCGCAACATCCACGACCAGGCGATCGAGCAGTGCCAAAGTGCGCTGCGCCTCGATCCGGCCCATGTCGGTGCATTGGAGCGGCTGGCACGGCTATACTATGCCAAGGGAAACCATGTCGAGGCGATCAACGCCTACATTCGCCTGCTGAGTGTCGACCCCTCGCGGAAGAAGATCCAAAAGCGGCTGATCGAGGCGTTGGACGCGTATGGCGACCACGATGCGGTCAAATACATGGCCGAGTGGTATCTCGAGGAGAACGCGTACGATGTCGATGTGCAGCGTGCTCTGGCCAATGCGCTCTATGCACGGGAGGATTTCATGGCGGCGGCGGAGGCCTTTGGCAAGGTGTTGCGCGAACAGCCAAGGGATATCCAGTCCCTGGAACAACAGGTCAACGCCTACATGCAGGTGCAGCAATACGAAAAGGCCTTGGTGCCGTTGGCCACGTTGCGTAAACACAACAATCGGAATCCGGTCTACCATAAGCAAATAGCCGTTTGTCAGGCGCAGTTGCTGCAGGGTTATGAAACCGTTCAGACCCTTGGGCGGGCGGCTCAGGTTTTCGGAGTGCAAATGATCCTGGGCTTTATTCAGGATCCACAGTTCGACCCCGTGCGCGAGGAGCGCGCGTTTCAGGCATTCGTCGACCGTGTCGGGGGCAAGGAGTTCCGGCTGGGGATCGAAGAGATGGCGCGCCGCGCCGAGGCTAGTGAGAAGGAACGGACGGGTATCGAGCCTCAACTGGAAATGCCTGCTTCCGAATTGCCGGACGAAGGTTTGTTGAAGCCGGGCTCGAAGTAGGCAGGCTCTTCCGGTTGACTATGAATATTTTGTTCATATCATATGCGGAGGTTTCGCTGCGCAAAGGAGGGGTGCGTGCCGCAGGCATGTTGCGCGCACTGGCCGACGCCGGTCACCGCGTCGATCTTGTGGCGCCATATACCGATCTGCCCGATCACCCGCATATCCGTGTTTTGATCGACAGCGGGGACAGGCCCCTTCGACAGGCTCAGGACAGGCCGGTTCGCCGGGCCAAGCTGCGCATGGCGGGCCGACGTGCCGTGTGGCGGGATTCCTACGATGCAGTCCATGCCGCCGATGAATCCGTGTTTTTCGCAATGCGCCTGTGCCGGTGGAAGAAAATTCCGCTCGTATACGCCGCTACCCGGTGTTTCAGCGGCAAGGCTGGTTCCGGGATGGCTGGTCTCGGAAGGTTTTTCCCGAAGCACCTCCATCGGCTGGAAGCCAAGGTGCTGGAACGGGCCGCCGTCGTCTTTTCCCCCTGCTCCGCCCTGACGGCCGACCTGCGCGGCGTGGATCGGGATGCGCGGGTTGTGCAGTTGGAGGATATCCCGGCCCAGCCGCTCTATGCACAGCAAAATGCCGACAAACCCATTTTGTCCGGCAAGGAGCCTGTCCTGAGTTCATCGAATGGGCCTGCCCCGGGCCCGGTGGTGGTTTGCTGTGCGTTGTCTGGCCATGCGGTGGGGTTCCGCCAGTTGCTCATGGCGGCGCGCAAGGTGATCGACGTCGTGCCAGATGCCGTCTTCTTCTTCAAAGGTGCTCCGCAAAGGCCGGCGGAAAAGATGGCGGCCAACCTCGATATTGCCGATCATTGCGTCTTTCTTCCGCCCGATGAGCCGGAAACCTTTTTTTCCGCGCTTGGGATCGCCGATGCCGTTCTGATGCTTCCGTCCGGGGAAAGCCGCTACATCCATCCGCAGGTCTACACGCTGCTCCATGCCGGTGCACCGCTGGTGACGCTCCCCGACGCGGCCTACGACGAAGTGCTCACCGAAAAAACCTCCGTGCGCGTGCTACCCAATTCGGAATCCATCGCCGAGGGTTTGCTCCGCGTTGTTCAGGAACCCCTGTTTTCGCTGGCCGTTGCCCTCGAAGGGCAGCAACTTGTTGCCACCCGCCACACCTATTCCAGCTTCAAGCACAAGATTCGCATGACCTACCTCGACCTCGCCAAGACAGCGTCGTAGCGCAAGTATCCTCGTCCATCGTCCTCCCCGTGAGGGGGCGTTGCCCCCAACGGGGGCTCACGTCCGATCCTATCCTCCGAGAACGAGGACGAACATAAAAAGGGGAATCCAGCCACGAAATACATCAAGGCACAAAAGTAGATATAAGTAGCTACTAAATACACAAAAACCGAATTAATACATTCTATTCTTTTCTCGTATGGTTCGTGTATTCCATGGTTCAATCATCCCGAATCATGTATCCCGAATCCCGCAACCCGCATCTGGAAACATCCATCGTGCTGCGCCGTCCGCTGGTCGGTGTCGCGCTGGCGGTTGTATCCGGGATGGTGGTTGCCGCCACCGGGCTCTTTTCCTTCGGCATCCTGTTCTCCGCCGCCGTTGGCGGCCTCCTGCTCGCCGGATTGCTTTTCCGGATCAAGGCTTCCGGCTTTTTTGTGTTTTGCTGCGTGGCTTTGGTTTCCGCCTGCCGCTTCGTGGTCGTTGCCTCGCCCCTTTCCGGCGCGGAGATCAATCGGCTGCAACCGCAATTGCCCTTGGAAAACGTGCAGCTTGTTGGGCGTGTTGGCGGGCCGCCGCAATACCATGCCTACCGCTCCGGCAACTCCGGTGTCTGGGTCGTTCCATTCGATTGC
>JBDLHZ010000289.1:0-3697 GCA_039715135.1 Verrucomicrobiota bacterium | reverse complement strand
GGCTTCCCCGTCTGGCTCGCGCCGGAGCAGGTGCGCATACTACCGCTTTCCGACGATCAGCTTGGCTATGCCGACGAGGTGCTGGCCGCGCTCCGCAACGCCGAAATCCGCGCCACGGTCGACACCAGGCAGGGCAAATTAAACGGAAAAGTAAAGAACGCCCAACTGGACAAAGTGCCGTATATGCTTATTATCGGCGGCAAGGAACAGGAAAACAACCAGGTTGCCGTGCGCCACCGCCTCAAGGGCATGAAAGGCGAATGCAGTTTGGAGGAATTTATCGAACAGCTCAAAAAAGAAGAGCTGGCAAAGACAACAGTAGACATGGAGGTCTCAGATTAGCAGGCAATACAGAGGTAGACAGCAACGCGAGCCACAGACCCGGATCAACCACCGCATCCGCGTTCCGGAAATCCGGGTAATCGATCCCAACGGCGATCAGCTCGGCATCATGAAAACGGGCGACGCGCTGCGCCGCTCCGACCAGTATGGGCTGGATCTGGTGGAGATTTCCCCCACCGCCAAGCCGCCGCTGTGCCGGATCATGGATTACGGCAAATACAAGTACGACCAGGAAAAAAAGAAGAAAGAGCAAAAGAAGCACCAGGTGCAGACCAAGCTCAAGGAAGTCAAGTTCCGCGTCAACGTCGGCGATCATGACTACGACACCAAGATGCGCAACCTCCGCAAGTTTATCGAGCACGGCGACCGCGTCAAGATTTCGCTCATGTTCCGTGGCCGCGAAAACGCCCACCGCGAGCTCGGCTTCGAAGTCATGCAGCGCGTCATCACGGATACGGTAGACATCACGACGGTCGATCAGGCACCGCGATTGAACGGTCGTTTCGTCAACGCCATCCTCGTGCCGAAAAAAACCCAAAAATAATCCCGCGCCCCAGGAGTTGTTCTATGATGACAACACATCAAACACAACAACGGGCGGTGCAAAACGGGAAAAAGGCGCAGCGCCTCGCGGTGCTCGCCTTTTTTTTGTGCGCCAGCCTCTCCACCCACGCCCAGTCCAACACGGTTATCGGCACCGCATTCGGAACCAACGACATTTCAACCGCCATCACGATCAGCTCCATGGCCGATGGCGACGGCTACCTGGCCATTGGCCATGCAGGCACCACCGGCGTCATCCTTTCCAACAACATCAGGGGCACCATCGGCATCGAAAACAATTTCGACAACTTCACCATTACTGCCACTGGCGGCACCATCACCTCTTCCACCAACATGCTGGCACCCGCGCTCTCCATTAGCGGCGGAACCAACCTCAACATCATCGGCGGAAACTTTTGGGGGAACGGAGGGGCCGGCACCGTTTCAATTGAAGGGCCGGCACCGCCCGGAGGAGGTTCATCTTCGTCAACTTCATATTCCACCAACGCCACGGTGGGAGGAGCGATCAACGGAGTCCAAACCTTAGCAATAAGCAACTCCACCTTTAAGGGAGCCACATATGCCCCCACGTTGCATGAGGTATATGGTACCGATGGCCTGAACCTCAACAATATCGGAACAAACACCATCGATGGAACCAGCACCTTTGTCGGAGGAGACGGAGGAAACGTTGGTTCCGATACAACAAACACGGTGACCTACGGAGGCTACGGCCTTTCCGTCTTCAACAATTCCACACTTGTCATAAGCAACGGCACCTTCCAAGGGGGCGGCACCGGTGATGCCTCGGCCGAATCTGACTTTACCTCCACCTCGATTGCAGGCAGCGGATTGTTTGCCAAGGATTCAACCTTGCACATTGTGAACGGCATCTTTACGGGGGGCAATGCCGGCACCGCCACAACCAACCAGGCAGGCGCAGGGGTTTTTGCCATCGACTCTGATGTTACAGTGGAAGGAGGCACGTTTACCGGCGGGGAATATGGCGAATACACCTTCTTCGGCTTCCGCAGCCAAGCAAACATAGGCAAAACCAATAACATTGCCTTGAACGGCGGTACATTCAATCTGCTCGGATTCGCCGGCGAAGGCATCCAGTACCTGACGGCTGGAACCAACGGCCTGACCGTCACCAAAGGTGTGGTTCAGAGCGGCGGAACCTTGATCGTAACCAACCTGACCGATGCACCATTCCAAACCAACACCGTCAATGAAGGCACCATGCGCTTCGTCAATGATTTTGAGTTGGCAGGCAATGGAATCTTCCACCTCGCCACCCACGAAGGGCACATGGTCTTCGATAGCGACCTCACCGTCTCCCCCGGGGCAGCCATCTGGTTCACGCCCAGCACAAACGGCATCGGATCGATCACCGCCGATAGGGTCTACTTCGAAACCAACTCCACCCTAGCCATTGCCGATACCCCCCTTGGGCTGCAGGCTGGCACTTCCATCACCAACTCCGCAATCAACGCAACAACCGGGATCTACGTGACAAGCAACCTGGCAACAACCGCCAACTTCACCAACACCGTCAACATTTCCGGGGTGGCCGAAATACGAACCGGACTCTCCGGTATCCTACTGGATGGAAGCACCAGCCTGAGTCTGCGCTTCACCGCCAAGACACTGGAGGAATACTGGGAAGCAACCGACCAGTTTGCATTGCTGGCCAATGAACTCGACTCCATGACAAACAACGGCGCGTTGCTCGAAAAGATCGATGAACTCGACATTGCCGCCGGCTACAATGTTTCCGGCCCGCTGGCGGAACAGACCTACTTCACCGTCAGGAATACTTTCCAGACGGTGCTGCACGGAATGCAGGCGGCGGTTGGGCCATCCGTCTCGCGCGGCGCGGAGTATCGCGAACAACTCAAGCTGAAGTCTTCGGGATCCCGCAGGCGACGTGTATTCAGGCCTTCGGGAGCCAGGGGGCCGCAACGGAGCAACGATTTGCGCGGCTGGGCCAAATACTACGGCCAGCGCTACAGCCACGATGCCGATGGACTGAATCCCGAATACGACACCAAGCTGGACGGCGGCGTGATCGGGGTCGACAAAAGCCTCGGCGGCCTGCTTGTTGGAATCAGCGGCGGTTATGGCCGCTATTCCACCACTACTGGCATCGACGGCGAGGAGGATATCACCGCCTACCACGGCTCGCTCTATGGAACCCTTGGAATAGGCAAGGCCTATATCGACGCGGGGGTTGCGTACGGCTTCAACGAAGTGGAAAACCAGTCAAGCAGCCCATTCGTCCTCAACAGCGAGTTCGATGCCCAGATCCTCAGCGCCTTCCTCGGCGGTGGCATGGATCTGGTCGATTCCAAGGAAGGCATGGTGTTCACCCCCGAAGCCTCCATCCAATACTCAATGTATGAGCAGGATGCCTATTCCGAGACCAGCGACACCGCCATACCGCGCAATATCGATGCCTTCGACGCCGATTCCCTGCGCGGCAGCATTGGACTCAATGTTTCCGTCCAGGAAACCATGAAGATGGAAACATTCAGCCTTAAATACGATATTCGGGCCCATTGGATACGCGAATTCAACCCGGATCCTGGAACCGTGGGCTTCAGTCTTGCAGGCGGAAGCGATCCATACGAACTCGCTGTTCCCATGCTGGACGAAGACCTCTATCGCATCGGTGTCGGTTGCTCGTTCTTCAACACCAAGCGCAACCAGCCCAAGAACGTCATGTTCCGCATCGACTTTGACGAGTTGTTCGGCGACGGCTTCAACTCCCACAACTTTTCCGCCAAGGTCGTCTACGCGTTTTAGGTAT
>JBDLHZ010000288.1:0-3700 GCA_039715135.1 Verrucomicrobiota bacterium | reverse complement strand
GATTTCTATTTTAAAATAACCGCTCCCGTCTATGTCTGAGCGGAACGTCGGCAAGGAGGATGCATCGGTGGCATCGGTTCCGAGGGCATATTCCACCAGGTTCAGGACGCCGTCTCCGTCGGGGTCGTCCTCGGCGCCCCGGTTGGGGCCGAGTGCGGAAAGATTGAAATACTGCCAAAGAGCCCAGCCGGATTCAGCCGTGCCGAGCGGATCGGATTTCCAGATGGAGCCGCTTTTGCCGACTGTGACGAAGCAGTTCTTGAAAAAGGTCGCGGCGTTGCGATCCTGTTGGGCTGCTGTCGGCAGGGCGGTCCAGTTGATGCCGTCGGACGATATCAGGTTGATGTCGGTGTCGGCATTGTTTTGGTCGATGCCGGCTGCAAAATAGATGCCGTTCCCGTAGGCGAATGCCGGGATATGGTAGTAGTCGTCGGTCGAAACAGAAAAACTCGTGCCATAGTTGTCCGAACGGCGTATGCCGACATAGGAGCCGCTGGCGAGAAACATATCGTTGCAGAACTGAAGCGTGTCAAAATCAAGCAAACCAGTTCCTGCTCCGGAAGAACGGTTGTGCCAAGTGATCCCGTCCGGGGAAACAAAGACGACCGGGTCTCCGGTGGCGGTACGTCCTGCGGTCGTGAAGAGCCCCTGCCCGTAGCTGACGCCCATAAGGTGGTTTGTCGAGGCCATCCCGATGGAACTCCAGTTTTGGCCATTTGTAGAACGTAGAAGGGTTCCGCTGTAGCCAACGGCAATTTTAACCCCGTTCCCGGTGGCGACATCGTTTAGCGAGAGGGTTGCGATCTCGTGCCGCTTCGTCCAGGTCGAGCCGTCCGGGGATGTATACACGACGCCTGCCCACGCCGAAGAAATCCAGTCCCTGCCAACAGCGATGAACTGGGTGCCATCGTGGATGATGCCGTATAGGGTGACGTTGGCAAAGCTTCCGCCAACATTGCCTGAGGTCCAGTTGATCCCGTTGGTGGAGGTTCCCGTGAATCCATTGCTTCCGACGGTAACCAGCCGTTCTCCATCCGAGGTGATGCCGTAAAGAAACGCGATGGTGATCGTGTTTTGGTGGGGCCAGCTTTCCAGGGGGTCGGAGAGGACAATATCCTGCTGGACGATGACCTTGCCTCCCTTCATATCGCTGATGGTGCATTCTACGGTTCCGGTGCCGGGGATCATCCATATACCCGATGACTGCGAGGCGTTGTCTTTGACAAGGCCATCACCAAAGTCCCATGAGTAGGCCAGTTCATCGCCATCGGGATCGGTTGCATCCACGGCGAAGGCAATGCTCTCGCGTGCCATGCCGTTGGTCGGGCCGACAATGGAGGCGGACGGGATGCCATTGCCTGGAAAGTCGCCAAGATTAAGCGTTACATCCATCCACTCGTTGGGAGTGTTTCCTCCCCGCCTTACCGGTGTGATGTGCACCTGGGCCAGCGGGTCGGAATAGGTTCGGCCCAGTGCCAGCCCTCCATCCTGCTTGCCTCCGTCCGAACCGGGGGTCATGTCGAGCAGGTGGGACTTGGGATAGTTTTCTGCATTGGGCTGCTGCCACAGGAGATAGGTGCCCCGGCCATAGTGTTCATGTTCCGGGTAGAGCTGCCGGTAGCCGACCCAATAGTAGTTGGTGGCACCCTTGTCGATTTGAATTCCCCTGGCTGATGCGGGATCGGTCAGCGGATGGTCGCTCCGGTAAACCCTGTAGGTTCCGGAGTTGGTGGGAACAACGATGTTTTCCGGGGTCAGCCATTGAACTTCGAGCTTGTTCTGGACGTGGAAATGTCCGGCGGGGGGATGCGCGCCTCCCATGATGTCCGAAAAGTCGCCATACTCTTCGTGTGTTCCAGCCGGGTCGACCGGGTCGGAGCCTAAAACATCCCATGAGTGGGCATGGTAGGAACCATAGTTGTGTCCAAGCTCATGGGTGATCACGCGGGGGCTGGTCGTGTTGTGAATCCACATTTTTTCTCCGCCTATACTGCCATAGCCCGCCATTGTCATCAGGCCGGGAATATGCCCAAAATAGACGCAGATGGTTTCGTAGGGGGACAAATCAATTCCGTCAGCGACAACGGCTGCCACGGCATGGTCGTGCATCGGTATGTGGTTGGAAGCATATACGCCGCTCGGTTCCGGCATGCGGTAGGTGTTTGTATCGACGATGCAGTCGATGTAGGTTTGCTGGTACGACATGTCCGAGATCTGTTGGGAGACGGTGGTGTTGATGACATTTTCCAGCAGGGCAGGGTCGACGGGCTGGCCGGGGATATCGCTGAAATCAACCAGGATAACATACATGTCGCGCGGCGTTCCCGACCATGCTTCGGACAGCTCCATGGCTGTTTGGGTTGCAGATTCGAGGTCAAAGCCCTCTTCCGTAGGAGCGGCAAACAAGGCCGAATAGATGGCATGGGAGGCTGCGTATGGTCCGGCAAGGGTATCAAGGGAGGAGAGTCGCTCTTCCACGCCGGCCAGTGTCGCCCCATCCTTGAAATAATAGATTCGTCCGCCGGCAAGCGCGGCCACGCTTTCATTGCCGAGCTTCCCGCCTGTTGCAAAGCAGCGGTCTTGATCGGGGTTCGCCACGGGGTAGCGTGTCAGGGCGGACGATTCGTCTGCATCGTCCAGAGGTTGGAACAGCGTATTTTCAAGCGCTCCCACGTCGTCAAGCATGATGCCCTGGACGGGAATGTTTTTCCGGGTTTTTGCCAAGAGCCGGTTTCCGGATGTATAGGCATCGAACCGCCGGCCATCGGCAAGCGTGGTGACCCGGTCGATGTGCGAAGCGGACATGCCGCATGAAATAAAGACATCGACGTCTGCAAAGCTGCTTACCGGTTCTTCGACATAGGGTTTGATTTCAGGAGGCAGGTTGATCCATTCGGAAAGTGAGAGGCTTTCCTCCAAGGCGCGTGCCGGGTTGGTTTTAATCAATTCCCGCATGGTTTCCATCCGTGCCTTTGCCAACTCGACGCCTCGTTCAAGGCTTGCCGATGCCGAACCGGATTCCGCCATCCACTCCCTAAGACCGGAAAGTGGTTCCGTTTGTGCAGGATCCGGGATGTTTGTGTCTTCAGATTCATGGAAGGCAGATATTGGTGGCTCATCGTTGCCGGATGAGGGGTTGCTTCCCAAGGAGGTGATTAACGAGAAAAATCCGGCGACTGCCGCTACAAGGAGTGCGATCAATACAGGCTTGAAAAGGTTCGGCATTTTTTTCTTCATAAGGGTTCCTTTGTGTGCGCGGGGGGTTAAATGCTGTTGGGAATTTCTTTTTCAGTACAGGAGTTTCTAGGAAAACTTTCCTGTTTTAGCAAGCAAGAAGAGCAGGAATCTAAACACGTAAAGCTTATATGGAATTTACGGGTATTTAATGGAGAAGGGGGCTTGTTTCAGGGCTCCAGAAACTTATCACATACGAAACTGCTTGGGGGTTTGGCCCATGGTTTTGCGGAAGCAGCGGGTGAAGTAGTTGCCGTCTGAAAAACCGCATTCGAAGGCGATGTCGGTGATGGTGCGGTCGGTGTGCTTGAGCAGTCCGGCGGCATTGCGGGTGCGGACGTGCATGAGGTGGTCGATGGGCGAGCGCCCGATGCAATCGTGGAAGATCCGCAGGAAGTGGCGCTTGGAGAGGTGCGACTTGGCGGGCTACGGTGGGTGCAGGGAAAGGCTTGATTCTAAAATTCAT
>JBDLHZ010000287.1:0-3717 GCA_039715135.1 Verrucomicrobiota bacterium | reverse complement strand
AGTTCCGAGCATTCCTCCGCGCCAATGCGGTGGCGGAAGTATGCGAGGTTGGTGCCGACGGCCAGCGTTGCGCTGGTCATTATGACGCATGGGATTTCCTCGAACAACACTTCGCGCAGGATCGGGCCGACGTCGACCGGTGCCGAATAGAGTACGGCTTGCTTGCGGCGGCCTTGGATCTCGACCCAATAGACCTGGCCTTCGAGCGATTGCTTGAGGAAGGACTCGATCGTGTCGCGCAGCTCCAGCCCCCGGCTGCGCGACGACTTGATCTCGGATTGGATATCCTGGTTGTCGGTTGTCTCCGTCAATGTCTTGAGGTGGTGGCAGAGGTTGGTGATCTTCAGGGGCAGGTCGGTCTCGATGGGCGGGGGCTTAAAGACCCGTTGCTGGGTTTTTTGCGCACCGAGCTTGAAGTATTTCCGGACATCCTCGAAAAACATCTCTGCCGCTTCCGCCGTCTGGGTGGCGAGCAGGGCACCCTTGCCGTCCTTGAGTACGGCACACAGTCCCTTGCGTTTTTCGCTGCCGTAGATACGCCGTAGCCAGTATTCAACCATGTAGAGCGAAAGCCGAATGCCAAGGTGCGCCGATGCGACCTGCTCCATCTGGTGCGCTTCGTCGAACACGACATTGCCATAGGGCGGCAGGATCGCCGCCCCTTCCGCGCGCAGCGCGAGTTCCGAAAAGAAGAGCGAATGGTTCACCACCAGCACCTGCGCATCCATCATTTTCTGGCGGGCGGTCATAAAGTAGCACTCCTTGTAGAACGGGCAGCGCTTGCCGGTGCAGTTGCCGTGCTCGGCGCAGATTGCGCCCCAGACCTGATGGTCGGGCTGCTCTTCCAATTCTTGCAGGCTCCCGTCGCCCACCTGTTGGTTGCTCGCCAGGGCGTGGATGCTCTCGAGCTGCCTCTCCCGGTCGGCTTCGAGCAGGTCGCCGCCCATTTGGCGGGCGCGCTGGAGGCGCCGCCGGCAGAGGTAGTTCGACCGACCCTTCACCATCACCGCCTTGAAGTCGCGTCCCAGCGCTTTGCGCACAAACGGGATGTCCTTATGGATCAACTGCTCTTGGAGCGTGATGGTGTATGTGGCGATCACGCAGCGCGTTTCGTGCTCTAGCGCGGTGAGGATTTGGGGCACGAGATAGGCAAAGCTTTTTCCGACGCCGGTGCCGGCTTCCACCGCGAGGTGGTGGCTAAAGCCTGCCGCATCGGCAATGGCCCGCGCCATTTTTTGCTGTTGCGGGCGCAGCTCGAAATCGATCCCGCTCTCGGCGCAATGTGTCTCCAACAGCCCGCCCGGCTCGAAAAAGCGGTCGGTGGTTTCCGCCGCCTGCGGGGTCGGGGCTGGATCGAGTGAAATCATCCGCGCACTCTACCCGAACCGCTGTCGATTCAAATAAAAAACGCGCTTCCAGCATCGGAAGCGCGTTTTTTCGTGGTTTACAGGCTCAATTGCATTGTCTTTCCGGGGCGGCGCTGTATCTTCCCTTCCATGAAATGGCTTCCGGCAATTTGGATCTTGCTTCTCCCTTTGTTCTCGTCCGCAACAACGCTGCGGATGGATGGCGACCGCGCATGGCTGAAGGCCGAGGGAGTGCCGCTGGCGAAGGTGTTACGGCTTTTTGAGCAGCGCGGCGCGGAGGTGCTGATCGATCCGTCGCTGGAACTGGGCCGGGTTTCCGGCGACTGGGAAAACACGAAGGTTGAGCGGTTGATTGCCCAGTTGGCCAGCCCGCACAGCTATCTGCTCGAATGGAAAAAGGTGCGAAGCCCGCTTGGCGAGCTATATCAAATCTCGGCCATTCGCATCTATTCCGACGGCAACCTTTCCGCCGCCCGCCCGCTTTCCGCCAAGGGGAGGGTGCTCGATGTGGTCGAAGGCAAGGACGGGATCAAGTATATCCGCGGCGAAATCATGGTGGGCTTCAAGGAAGGTTCCACCATCGACAACCTCAATGCGTTGCTCGCAAAGATCGGCGGAACCGTCATCGAGGTTATCGATCCGCCCGGCATCTACCGCATCAAGCTCAACGAGGGCATGTCGGTTGAAAAGGCGATGGAGATTGCGAATGCGCACGATGGGGTTGATTCATCCGAACCCAATCTGGCGTTTCCAAACATGGGAAGCCAGTCCGTTCCTATGACAGGAACCGGCACAGGGATCAACCTACATTTGCAACCCGGCGAAACCGCCGTGGCCGTCTTCGACTCTGGCCTTGACCCTCAGTATGCCAATCTTTCGTTTATCCGCGGAACGTACAATGCCATTGATCCTTCGGGCGAAATGTCCGATCCGACAGGCCACGGCACATTGGTAGCCTTGGTGGCCTCGGGCGCGATTACCCCACTTGGAGCCGAGGCTTCCGAAATGGGGGTTCCGGTTTTGGCGGTTCGTGTTTTTGATGAAAACGGGTATACCTCCGCCGACACCATCATGCGGGCAATCGACTATGCCCTGAATTCAGACATCGGGGTCATCAATCTTAGCTTTGGGACATATGAGGATATCGGTTTTCTTGAAGATGCTGTGAACTATGCCGCCCAACAGGGGATCGAGATCGTTGTGGCTGCAGGGAACGATGGATTGGATAAATCGTGCAACCCTGCGTCCAGCCCGTTTACCGACTCGGTCGGAGCCAAGAACCCAGACGGCAGTATTGCTGATTATTCCAACCGGGGAGACACGGTTACGGGCTACGAATACGGTACTGTTGTATTCGATGGCCGGAAGCATCATGGCACCTCCTTTGCTGGCCCATACTGGGCGTACAAGCTTGCCTCCCAAAAGTAGGACTTCCAGTGCTTGGAAAACCAGCGGACCGCCCCTATACTTCGAGGCATGAAAAAGATCGGTGTCATTGTAAACACGAAGCGTCCGCACGCGATAGACGCCCTGAAGGAATTGCGGCTTAAAGCCACGGAGCGCGGTTTTAAATTGTTCGCCGAGGACCAGGCCACGGCGGAATTGCTCGGGGCGGAGGTTCTGCCTGCGGCCGACTTCGGGAAGAAGGTGGACGTTGCGTTCGCCATGGGTGGCGACGGCACCGTACTTTACACCGCCCGTGCACTGCACGGATCCAATGTTCCCATCATGGGCATCAATCTGGGCAGCCTCGGTTTTCTCACCAGCGTGGGCGATTCGGAAATGACCCATGCCCTGGACGCACTGATGCACAAAAACTACAAGGTTTCTGCGCGCGATGTGGCCGAATGCCGCATTTTCCAGGACGGGACGGCCGTTGGCGAGGAGCGCGCGCTTAACGACGTTGTATTGGGGTGGGGTGCTTCGTCGCGGATTGTTACCCTTAAGCTTTTAATCGATGGCGAGGCGGTCGGTTCGTTCATGTGCGACGGCATGATGGTTTCCACGCCGACGGGTAGCACCGGCCACTCGCTTTCGGCGGGTGGGCCGATCCTTCATCCGGGGATTGGCGGCTTCGGGATCAATGTGATTTGCCCGCATACGCTTGGTTCGCGGCCACTGGTGGTTTCCAACTCCAGCCTGATCGAGATCGAAGTTGTTAATGCCGCCAAGGAACTGATTCTTTCCATCGATGGCCAGGACGAGTACAAGGTGGAGAAGGGTGGACGCATTGAGATCCGGCGAAGCCCCCACCAGGTCAAATTCCTGCAATTCCAGGATCATAGCTACTTCTCGGTCCTTGCCCAAAAACTCCATTGGCGCGGTTCGAGTCTGTAGTTGTGATTCGTGA
>JBDLHZ010000286.1:0-3735 GCA_039715135.1 Verrucomicrobiota bacterium | reverse complement strand
GCGCCAGAAGTCCGAAGGCTGGGGCACGAAAGTCATTCCTCGTCTGTCCCGCGATATCCGTAACGAATTGCCGGCAGTGAAGGGCTTTTCCGAGCGGAATATCGGCTACATGATCCGCTTTGCCAGAGAGTACCCCGAGGGCAGCCCAATTTTGCAACGACCCGTTGCAAAATTGCCCGAGCAGACAGCACAAGGGTCACAGGCGGTGGCCCAATCTCTCGCATCTGAGAAAGTGACACAACCAGCGGCACAAATGGATAGTGGCGAGATTTTGCAGCAGACTGTTGCAAAATTGCCTTGGGGCCACCACATCAGCCTCATGGAAAAGGTCAAAGACCTGCCCACCCGTTACTGGTACATGACCGCCGTCATCGAACAGGGGTGGAGCCGCGACGTGCTCACCGCCATGATCAAAAGCAACGCCTACGAACGACAAGGCGCAGCAGTCACCAATTTCGAGTCGCATTTGCCCGCCCCGCAATCCAATCTTGCCCGCGAAGTCCTCAAGGATCCCTATATCTTTGACTTCTTGACGCTTCGCTGTTTCATCGTGATCGACCTGAAGAGGGGGCCGTTCAAGCCGGAATACGTCGGCAAGATGAACTTTTATTGCAGCGTGGTGGATGAACGCCTGCGCCACGCGGACGACCTGCCGACCATCGGCCTCATCCTGTGCCAGGACAAGAAGAAGGTCATCGCCGAATACACCCTCCGCAAGGTCAACACTCCCATCGGTGTTTCGGAATACGAACTCACCCGCGCCCTGCCGTCCAGGTTCCGATCCGCACTGCCGACCATATCCAAGATCGAAAAGGAGCTGTCCGAATGAACCGGGAACAGGCCATACAGATTGTCGAAAAGGCACTTAAGAACTCCCTGCGCGGATATTGAGGAAAAGATGGGTGACGCAGGTTTGAGCGAGCGGGGAAAGAACCACCTTTCGTAGACGTTGAAGTTGTTCAGTCGAGCTTGTCGGACGGCCTGCCGAAATCTCTAATGGTGTCGGCCAGCGGGGTGTCGGCATATTTTTTCAGCAATGCATCGGCATCCTCTTTCTGGCGGCGCGTGAGGCGGTTGTCGACGCAATCTCCAGCCTTGGTGTTGAAGTGCTTTTCGACAAAGCCTTCCATATCCTTCAGCCCTTGGATGCAGAGCTGGATCTTTTCATCTTCTTCAAGCCTGTCGAGCATCTGCTTGGCATCGCCGGCACGGGGCGCCCTTGGAAACCAAGTCAGGATGGTTGCGCTCTCGTAGACGAAGAAGGGGTCGGCGGTGTACCTTTCAAGGATTTCGTTGTAGAGCATTTCGGAAAATTGATCGATTTCCCCGGGCGTGCCCTTTTTTACGAGGTGCTTTGCGTTGAGCCAGGTTATGGCATCGAATACCAGATCTTCGTCGGCCCGCACATCGTCGCCCGGAAAGAAGCGGAGTCGTCCCCTGGTTCGAATCCGTTCGTTGAAAGTGACGGCCATGTCCCAGCGGCTGAAGCTGCGCGCCCCGCAAAGGCCGTAGGCGAGCGCTTGGCCACGGTATTCGTGAAGCATGTCACCCGCTCCGCACGGAATGATGCCGATGATGTTGTCCCTGCGTTTGCCGGCCAGCCAGAAGGCCATGCGGGCACCGCCCGCCATGCCGGCTGCATGGCACCGTTCCTCGTCGACCGCAAAGCGTGCAAAGACGTCGCCCACCATGGCGGCGACGGCCTTTGACGATTCCTTGGAAAGGCCCTTGGACTGGATCGACATGGCGACGATCCAGTTGTTCTTCTCCGCGCCCTTGATGTAGCGCCGGAAGTCTTCCTCCGTACCCCCCTTGGAATCCATGGCGAAAAGAACGGGCCACTTGTTTTCCCGGCCGGGATCGTAGCTGGACGGGAGGTAGAGCAGATAGGAATACGACGAGTCCTTCCGGCACTTGACCTCTTCGATAAGCTTGCCGGGTTCGAATTCCCCGGCATGAACGCCCAAGGCCAACATGGCAAGCAATGTTATTACGATTAGGCACTTCATGCTTTTCTGGCTCTTTCCCGAATTCGGATAGTTTTTTGCGGCGGAGCTGCTCTGGAGTGCGCTGACGCCGTCGGCGCTCTTACAAAGCGGAGACGGGGTCTCCGCACTCCAAACAATTTACGCCTCGACGACATATTCGCCGGGCTGATCGAACTCATGGACTGCCGCGCCGCGGTTTTCGAAGCGGTAGCCGCGAATCCGGAGATATTCCGGCACGCTGTCGCCGGCGAGCTCCTGGTCAGTCAATTCGACGAGTTCGAAACCTTCGTTGCTGAACGATCCCTTCACCGTCACCTTCGCACCTTTGCAGGCCTTCACGACCAGCGCGGAGCGTCCAGCCAGCTCGACGCCGTTAAGCACGATATCCTTGCCATCGAGAATCAGCGTGGCTTCGCCGGAGATGGAGCATCCAGAAACCTTTTCGCGGGTCTCGGCCAGCGTCATCGCAAACGATGGACGCAAAAGCACCTTCGGCCCCGGCGTGAACGGAACGCCAAGAATCAATTCCTCCGCAACCTCCTCCACCTCCGCACCAGCGGCGGCCAGCCGCATGCGGCCGGCGAGATAGAAATCGGACTCGGCCGTGGCGGCGGATTCGGGAGGGCTGGCGGCGGCATGCTTCGCGGCCGCATCGGTCATGTTGTTCTTGTTCGCGGAAAAGCTCCAGCGGCGGTCGAAAATGGAAACGCCCACCTTTTCATCCGGCCCGAAGAGCTTGGGCAAATCCTGCATCATGGTTTCGAGCCGCGTCGGTTTCTTGAACGAGGTCTTCGATTCATCGGCATACTTCGGGTTCACGAACTCGGCGATGATCCCCTGCGACTGCTCCAGAATGCGCACATACGATGCCATCCGGATCACCAGAATGTTGATGTTGCCGGGAAACATGGAAAAGCCCTGCTCGTTCGGTACGTCGCCCTCCGGACTGACCGTGGCGCATAGGAGCGGATCAAGCTGGTTGTATTCCACATTCAACGTCAGTTCCTTGCCATTGCCGACCAGCTTCGCCAACCCACCGACGGCCTCGCCGGGAATGCGGTTGACGGCAATGGAGTTGAAGTCGAACCCCTTCTCCACCGACACACCCAAAGCGGCAGGCATGGCGTTGAAAACCTGGCCGTTGGTGTCCTGGATGAACAGCAGGTGCTCGATGCCCTCCTTTTCAAGCCTGGCCGCGAGGCCGCTGGTATGAAGCAGCATGTGGATATCGCCGTGGCCGTGCGGCTTGAGGATCAGTTCATACTTCCCCTTCAGCGCCAGCGCACCGTCGTTGTTGGAGATTGCCGGAACAGGCTCTTGCTGCAGTACATGAACCTGCTCCCTTTGGAGACCAAAGAAATTGTTGGCCTCCAGGGTCTGGAGGGTTTTCGGGCCGGTGGCCGGCGAAACCATGATGATGAACGGCACCGGGCGCGGGTTTTCCATGCGCGCCTCCATCGCCTTGAGGCAGGCGGCATAGTGCTTCAGGTAGGGCGTGGTTTCGACCACCTCCACCGGTATGTCGAGCTTAATGCCGTTGTAGCCCAGCCGTTCGCCGAGCCCGCCCGCAACTAAGACAACGCCTACCTTGCCAAACTGCTTTTGGCCGAGCGCTTCATAGTGGTCGTAGGTTGCATCGAAGGCGGTCAGGTCCACCTTGTCCGGCTGATGCGGCACAAACCCCTCGAACGGGTTGCCGCCCCCCTTCGCCTCCGCCAACAGCTTCCGGGCATTGGAAATGTAGCCC
>JBDLHZ010000285.1:0-3764 GCA_039715135.1 Verrucomicrobiota bacterium | reverse complement strand
CCCGTAATCGGCAGAATGCCGATGGTCATCGCAATATTCACAAACACATGGCAGAACAACATGACGCCGATACCCAGCGCCATGAGCCGCCCAAACTCGTCGCGGGACCGAAGCGAAACCCGCATGCATCTTCCCAGCAGCACGGTATAGAGCAAAATAAAGAATGCCCCGCCCATGAAGCCGGTTTCCTCCGCAATCACGCAGAAGATAAAATCGGTCGGGGCCACGGTCCGGGGCAGAAAGCCCAGGATGTTTTGCGTCCCCTTTAAATAGCCCTTGCCGTACAGCCCGCCGGAACCCACCGCAATCTGCGACTGCAGCTTGTTGTAGCCGGAGTCGGCCAGATCGTAGTCCTCTATCAGGAACACCTTGATGCGTCCCTTCTGGTACTCCTCCAGAAACGGCATGCGCGGCAACACGACCGCGGGCTGTTCCGCCGGGGGCATCGCCTTGATGGCATCGGTCTCCTCGAACTTGATCCAAAAGCAGATTGCCGCGGCAAACACCAAAACCACGGCAATGCCGATCAGCAAAAGTCTCCGCTGGACGCCCATGTAGAGCATGATCGCCAGCGAGATCGGCGCGAGCGTGAGCGATGTGCTCAAATCCGGCTCCGAGACAATCAACAGGAACGGCAGGCCAACGATCGCGGCGCAACCGAAAAAGGTTTTCCAGTCGTCCATGTCCCGCCCCGGTGCGGAAAGATAGGCCGAAAGCGCAACCACCACGGCAATCTTGCCGAGTTCCGAAGGCTGGAGCGTGAAGCCCGGCAAAAAAATCCAACGGTGCGCCCCGTTTTTTTCCGGGAACAGGAACACCAGCAGAAGTAGCAGCATCGCACCGCCATAGATCCACCACGAAAATCCCGCCAGCCGCTTGTAGTCGAACCACGTTAGCGCGGCGTAGGCGCAGAGGCCTATTCCCGCAAAAAGCAACTGCTTCGTCCAGTTGTTGCCCAGATCGGCATCCGACTTGAACTGCGCGCTATAGACGAATGCCGCACTCAGCCCGATCAATAGCAGGATTGTGCCAAGCATCGTCCAGTCCAGTTTCTTGAAGGAAATGCCGTTCATGGCAGCACCTCCGGGCTGAATGTCGAATATCGAATATTGAACAAGGAATTTCGAAGGGAAGGGACAACTCCTTCGTCATTCGACATTCGATGTTCGATGTTCGATGTTCCGGAAAGGAGAATCATGATTCCTCCTTTCCGGCGAGGGTTCCGTCGTATTCGAAAATCTTTTGGTAGAGCGCGCCTAGGCGCGGGGCGATCGTGCTTCCGCCGGACTCGCCATCCTCGACGAGGAACGCCACGGCATAGCGCGGGAAGTTGAAGGGCGCATACGAAACCATCCAGGTGTGCACGCTATCCACCACCTCGCCATCGACGCGCTTCCTATACTGGGCCGATCCCGTCTTCCCTGCAATATCAACGCCTGGAACCCGCGCCCGTTTGGCGGTGCCGTCCGAATGCTGTACCACATCGAACATGCCGCCGCGCACCAGATCCAGTGCCTTGATCGGCACGTCGATGCGATGGTTTGCCCAAGTGGGATTGTCGCGATAGTCCTCGTCCGGCGCATGCCGCCATTTCTTCACGAGGCGCGGGCGGTAGAGCGTGCCGCCGTTGGCGATCGCCGCCACCGCCATCGCCATTTGCAGCGGACTGGCGGTGATGGCGCCCTGACCGATCGCCATGTTGCACAGGTCGACGGCGTTGACGGCCTTGACCGGCAGGTTGCCGTATTTCAACTCCTTGTTGGCAGGCTCCTCTTCCAGATCCGGGAACAGCCCGGCATACCGGCCAAGGCCAAACGCCTTCGCCATGTCGTGGATCGGTTCGTAGCCCGCTTCCTGCGCCATCTCGAACAGATAGACGTTGCACGAGTGCATCAACGCTTCGTGCAGGTTGATTTTCCCGTGTTCGCCATGGCGCGAATGGATCCAGCATCTCATGCGCCGCCTGCCCACGTGGTACGGGTTGCGGCAATCGTGGGTCGTCTTGCCATAGTCCGGGAATTCCTTTAATACGCCCAGCGAAACGATGGGTTTGAACGTACTGCCCGGTGGATACTGCCCGAACACCGCGCGGTTGAAGGTGCGGGCGGTTTTATTCGTCAGCATTTCAACACGGTAGGCATTGTCGGCCATGTAGGTGTTGGGGTTGAACGTGGGCGAGCTAACCATGGCCAGCACATCGCCGTTGTTCGGGTCGAGCACTACGACCGCGCCGCGTACCGGCGTGTCCGGATCCTCCCCGTCCTGCTTCGCGGCCAGCGCCTCCGAGGCGAAACGCTGGATATTGGCATCGATGGTCAACTGCAGATCCCCGCCAGGCCGGGACGGCCGGGTCTGCAGGTCGCGGTGGTGGAAGCCGGAAGCATCGATCTGCACCAACTGGCTGCCCGGCGCCCCTTCGAGCAAGCGATTGTAGGTGCTTTCCAGCCCCTTTTTGCCCTCGATGCCGCGCAGGTCGAAGTGGACGCGTTCGCCGGCCTCTTCGCGGGTGGCATCGGCCTCAAGCGTGAAACCGATCAGGTGGGCGAAGCGTTCGCCTTCGGGATACGCGCGGTCGGCCTTGCAATAGATGTCGGTTCCCGCCAGGCCGGAACAGGTATCGGCCCACCGCGCCATTTCCCTGGGGCTGATGTTTTTCCATGCCAGCAACGGCAGCGGGCGGCGGGCATAGATGTGGTCCTTGATCTTTTGGAACGTAACCGTCTTCCGCGGCAATCCCGTGCGTTCGGAAATCTCGTAGACCAGCTCCAGCGTGTTCGCCGCCGTCGTTGTCCCCCTTTCTCGCAGTCCACTTGTTTCAACAACGATATTGCTGTCCCGCAAGGGTTCATGGTTTTCCAATCCGGGAATTCTACGCTTTTCGCTCCAACGGCCGAATGCGGCCTGCCACCGGGCAAGTTCCGCATCGTTCAGGCTCTTGTAAAGCACGAGCGGATCGTCGGGGGTCAGTAGCAGATGCTTTTGGACATCGCGATAGGAGATGTCCGGTGGCCGGCCGACCCGCGCCCAGACTTCGTGCATCAGCTCAAGCGTATTGGCCACGGCCGAACGCGGCGCACGCAGCTCTTCGGTGTAGATGGCGATGCAATAGTTCGGGACGCTGTCGGCCAAGCAAACGCCCTTGGTGTCATGGATCTTTCCGCGCACGGCGGGCAGGCGGACGCGGCGGACGCTTTGCTGAACAAACTCGGCCACGAAGCCGCTCTTGCGCGGAACCTGCAGCTTCCAGAGTTCGGCAGCCAATACGCCCATGCCCAGCAGCACCAGGAAAAACACCGTCCAAATCGCCAACGGGCTGGCTTCTCTTTTTTGGCGCACCTTCATTGCCAACCGTACTCCCTGCGTTTCGGGAGGACGGCCTCCAGCATGTTCATCACCAGCGAAACGAGCGGCAGCGTTGCCATGCCCAGCAACCCCGACCCGACAAGGCGCAGCAAGGCGTGGCCAAAATGGAAAGGCCGCTGGCCACCGGCCGCATAGATGAGCACTGTTGCGAACACCACAATCATCGCGCCGAGTGCGCCGCAAGTCATCTGCGTTACCGCCCCGTCGACAAAGATCTCGGAACGGATGCGATGCGCCAGGATTCCAATGACCGGAAACGCCAGCAGCGCCGGACCGAACGGGCCGATATCGAGGCCGTCGTGCAGCAAGGCAGCCCAGAACACGGCAATCCACATGCCGCGCCATGAGCGGTGCAGTGCGTAGTAGAGCACGAATGCCGCAAGCACCGGCGGCTTGGCGCC
>JBDLHZ010000284.1:0-3769 GCA_039715135.1 Verrucomicrobiota bacterium | reverse complement strand
CGATGCCGAACAGATTCTCCGCACCGCCATGAGCGACCTGAATTTTAGTGCCCGCGCCTACGACCGCATCCTCAAGGTTGCCCGCACCATTGCCGACCTCGCGGCGGAGGAAACCATCCAGCCCCAGCATATTTCCGAGGCCATCCAGTACCGCACGCTGGATCGCCAGCTTTGGGTTTGAAGCCAATGACTCTTTTTCATTCGGAAACCTGATCCGGATTACTGGATGGAGTGAAGAAGGACTGGGTAGGAAAAAGCAATTAAAGTGGCTTAATTATTGCTGAAAAGTTGGCTGTGTTAGGAGTGAGGGATGAATGAGAGAATAGCTTTTTGGCAAACCGATTTTGGAATACTGCTGCGTTGGATAATATACTTGCCCATGGGTTTCATTCTCACCGGCATTTTGCAGATAATCCCGCCTCTGATTGTTGAGTTCGTGAAAACGCACATGTCCGAACCCACTTTTCTGGCCATCATCATTGCCATACTAGTTGTTCCGGTTTTCATCGTGCTTGGCGGGATATGGTTTGTGGGCGTCCTGCTGACACCGTATCTCAACTGCGGACTCATCGCTCCGGACAACAGGGTCGCCGCCGTCATTTACGGAATGCTCTTCTGCCTGTTCGAAGGGGTCTTTCTCCTTTCCATTTTGGCGGGCGGCACTTCGTGGATCTCCTTTGGTTATCAACTCGTTTTCCTGGGAATTTCGGTTGGCGGAATAGCAATCTCATACAAAGAGATAAAGCTCTCCTTCGACAAGAGGTGGATGCTGCGGGGAACAACGTGGTGGAATCGCATCTCATCCCAACCGCTGAAAGCAGGAAAATGAACCGGCGGGTTTTCGGAGCGGCTCTACAAGGCGAGGTCGGGGATTAAACGGAATAAACACTAAATACGACTAAAATAGTCATATTTATATTGACCTTCCGTTTGGCCGGGCATAGAAAGCGCTCAACCACAATAAATTTGATGGGAGCGTGCTGTGAGTTCACCAAAAACATGGAATCCCTTGACCGAATGGCAACAGGCGGAAATCAAGTGGGAAAAGGTTCAAATTAGTCAGGGAGACCTGCGACGGTTCATGCAGCGCAGCGACTTGAAAGGGCTGGTCCAGACGGTGGGGTTTCTTGGCGTATTCGTCGTTACCGGGGGATTGGCCTGGTATGGCCTCAATAACCAGCTTTGGATTTTGATGGGCTTGGCTCTCTATTTCCATGGCACGTTCTACGGGCATTTCGGCGACGCGCTTCACGAGCTTGGCCACAACACCGTTTTCAAGAGCAAATTCATCAATACGTTTGTGACCGGGCTCTTTGGTTGGCTCTTCTGGACATGGAACCCGCATTTCTATCGACTCAGCCACGTGGGGTATCATCACCGCTATACCCTTCACCAGAAAAGCGATGGCGAAGACACCCCGAACCATGTGGAGCTGACACCCAAGCTGATCTTCAACCTTTTCTTCAACTGCCTCCATCCCGTGCAACTTGTCTGGAACCTTGCCCGGCTTTTCACCCTCAAGCCCACGAGCAAGATGTGGCGGTGCCACGGCTACAGGTTTGATCACTGGGAGCAGTTTGTTCTCAGGGAAGCCACGTCGGCACAGCGCAGGCAAGTCTACCGTTTTGCCGTTTTCTCGCTGGTAAGCCACACGATATTTGTCGTTGCCTGTATTGCGACCGGTCTCTGGTTCCTTCCCGTGCTGACCACGTTCGCACCCTTCTACGGAGCCGGTTGGCATGCCTTCATGTGCTCCACCCACCAGCATGCGGCGTGCGAGGCCAATCACCCCGATTTCCGCATCAGTTGCGGCGACGCCATTCTCGATCCGTTCAGCTCATTTCTCTACTGGCGCATGGAATACCACATCGAGCATCATATGTTTGCGGGCATTCCGTGCTACAACCTCAAGGCGTTCAGCCGTTTCGCCGCCGACCAGCTTCCCCCCAAGGAGCACACCCTGCCGCGCCTGCTCAAGCTCAACACCGTCTGCAAGGAAAAGTACGGTA
This sequence comes from Verrucomicrobiota bacterium, assembly GCA_039715135.1. Lineage (GTDB taxonomy): Bacteria > Verrucomicrobiota > Kiritimatiellia > Kiritimatiellales > Pontiellaceae > Pontiella. The sequence continues at coordinate 1,760 of JBDLHZ010000284.1, read as the reverse complement.
GCTGGCAATACTGGTTCGACAACTTCGGCATCTACAAAGGGTGGTGAGTCGCACTGCCCCGCCGGATTTGAATGCATATCCCGGAATGGGGTTGAATCGCTGGCTGAATACAGTAGGTTCAAACTCGCTATTCCAAGGAGGTGTGACGATGAAGGGTGTTGGGTTTAATTGCTTTCGGGTTTTGGCTGCGGCGGTTCTTGTTGCGGCAACCAGCCTTGCCACGCCGCTCGACGACTATGTTGCAAAGCCCGATACCAACTATGCCTACCACGTTGCCGGAGTGATCGACGGTTCCGGCTACACCGCATACAACCTATCCATGGTTTCGCAGCAGTGGCGGTGCGGATCGGAGGTCGACCGCCCGCTTTGGCGGCATTGGCTTACGGTAATCAAGCCGGACGAGGTATCGGGCAGCACCGGCCTGCTGTGGATTTCCAACGGCGTGATCGGTGATGGCCCCCCGGCGGTCGACGAGGGGTTTGCAAAGATTGCCGTGGAAAGCCGCACGGTCGTGGCCATTGTCAAGGACGTGCCGAACCAGCCGCTCCGTTTCAAGGACGAGACCTTCCCAAGAAGCGAAGACGACATTATCGCCTATACGTTCGACAAGTATCTCAACGGTGGCGATGCCGAATGGCTCCTGCTGCTTCCCATGGTGAAGAGCGTGGTTCGCGCGATGGATACTGTGAACCGCCACATCGATACAGTAACCTCGGGCGCGGTTTCGGTTGAAAAATTCGTCCTTGCGGGCGGGTCGAAGCGCGGCTGGGCCACATGGCTCGCCGGGGCGGCCGATCCCCGGGTTGCGGCCATCGCTCCGGCGGTTATCGATGTGCTTAGGCTCGACAACCAGATGAAGCACCACCATGGAGCCTACGGTTTTTATTCCGACGCGATCGCCCCGTACGAAAAGATGAATATTTTCGACCGGCTTGGAAGCCCGAAAGGGAAGGAGCTTTCCGCTATTGTTGATCCGTACAGCTATATCGACCGGCTCAATATGCCAAAGCTGGTGATCAACGGATCTGGCGACCAGTTTTTCCTGCCGGACTCCTCCCGCTTCTACTTCCATGATCTGAAAGGGCCAAAGTTCCTGCGGTATGTCCCCAATGCCGACCATGGCTTGGACGCCCTCGGACCGTTGGCGGCGTTCTACCACACCATTTTGGATTCGCGGCCAATGCCGGAATTCTCGTGGAGTATTTCATCCGATGGAGACTGCATCACCGTCAGGACGGTCACCTCCCCGGTCGAAGTGAAGGTGTGGCGGGCGAAAAACAAATCGGCGCGGGATTTCAGGCTCGAAACGATCGGTTCGAAGTGGCGCTCCACTTCGCTTGAGGCAAACAAGAATGGCGAGTATGTCGCGAGCGTGGCTATGCCAGCCAAGGGATGGACAGCGTTTTTCGTTGAACTGGTTTTTGACGCCGGCCATGGAATGACCCATGTGCTGACCACGGATGTCAGCGTTGTCCCGAACCGCCTGCCGCATTCGCAAGAGAGGTAGGGACGGATCGCCGGGCCGTCCGCGGTTGGGCGGTGCGACTGAACGGCGCACTCGGCGAGCACGCCTTACCGAATCATATCAGATTAACTTGATCAGTATTATACTCACACCCGCTCCCTTCCCGCTTCGCTCTACGAGCTACGCAGGACAGGTCGGTCGCTCAAGCCACAAAGGAATGCGGTTTTTCTTCTCTGTGGCTTCGTGGCTCTGTGTGAGAAACAATTGCCGCCGCTCTGCGTCAGCCTCACATTCG
>JBDLHZ010000283.1:0-3781 GCA_039715135.1 Verrucomicrobiota bacterium | reverse complement strand
TCGGTGCTGTTTGTGCCGCCGCGTTTTGCGCATGACGCCATCTTCGAGGCGCTTGATTCCGGTATCCGCAAGATCGTGGTGACCGCCGAGGGCATTCCGCTGCACGAAGCCATGGAAGTCCGCGCCGCCGCCCGCTCGCTCGGCGCAACGATCATGGGCGGAAACACTACAGGCGTCATTACGCCGGGGGTTGCCATGATGGGCTTTCTGCCATACTGGATCGACCGGGTCTATAAGCCAGGACGGGTCGGCGTGATGACCCGCAGCGGATCGCTGACCAACGAAGCCACCGCCATGATGGTGGAGGCCGGGCACGGTGTATCGTCCCTGATCGGGATTGGCGGCGACGCAGTGCCGTTCACGCGCTTTGCCGAAATGCTCCCCGCCTTTGAAGCCGATCCGGACACCGATGCGGTGCTGATTATCGGCGAGCTGGGCGGAACGATGGAGGAGGAAGTGGCCGAGGCCATGGAGGCGGGAATCTTTACCAAGCCGCTGGTAGCCTTCATTGCCGGACGCAATGCGCCGGAGGGCAAGAAGATGGGCCATGCCGGGGCGATTGTCTCCGGTGGAAAAGGCACGGTGGCGGGCAAGGCCAAGGCGCTGCGCGCAGCGGGTGCGCTGGTGGCCGACAAGCCCAGCCAGATCGGCGAACTATTCAACCAGATAATGTCTGCAGAATAAAACAGAAGGACGCAAAGAACGCAAAGATTCGGGTCTCCTTTGCGGCCTTTGCGATCTTGGTGTTAAAAATCTATTATGAAAAAAGCAATCTTCTTTGTATTGGCCCTTGCGGCCATGGCGATCATTCTGCTGCTGCCGCAGCCGCCGCAAATCGAGACGGCCAAGGGCATTATCGAACTGACCGTGGCGGGGAAAGCCGCTCTGGCCGTGTTGGTCATGGTGGTTATTCTCTGGGTTTCCGAGGCGGTTCCGTTCCCTGTGGCGGGGTTCATGGGGCTGGTGGGGCTGGTGATGACCAAGGCTTCCGAGCTGAAACCGCTGGTGCAGGACGGCTTCGGTAATACGATTGTGCTGTTCTTTATCGGCGTCCTGATCTTTTCGGCGGCCATCACGCAAACCAATCTGCTGAAACGGTTGACCTCGTTCGTGCTCTACAAGCTCGGGCACAACCCCAAGGCGATCATCCTCGCCTTCATTACCGTGGGTGCATTGCTCTCCGGATGGATCACCGACATGGCCGTGGCCGCCATGCTGATGCCGATTGCCGTGACGATCCTGAAGGATGCCAAGGTGGAGCCGCTGAAGAGCAACTTTGGCCGCGCACTGCTGATCTCCTGCGCATGGGGGCCGCTAGTCGGCGGCATCGCCACGCCGGCGGGCTGCGGACCGAACCCGCTTACCATGGGTTTTTTGAAGGAGCTGGCCGGCATTGACTTCACGTTCGTCGACTGGATGATGCTGGGTGTTCCCGCCATGCTGCTGATGATTCCTTGCGCATGGCTCATCCTGCTGCGCGTCTTCCCGATCGAGGAGGTCAACCTGGTGGTGGCCGAAGAGGATTTCGTCAAGCAGCGCGAGGAGCTTGGAAAGCTGAAGAAGGACGAAATCGCCACGCTGGTTATTTTTACGCTGACGGTAACGCTATGGATCTGCGGGAAGTGGATCAGCGACTGGACCGGCGGGGTGATCGACTACATGGGCATTAAGTTTGTTGCCATCGCCTGCGCCTGTCTCTTCTTTGTTCCGGGCATCAATGTGATCGACTGGAAGACGGCGGAGAAGGATATCAGCTGGGGCGGCATCATCCTGATCGTAACCGGCCTTTCAATCGGAATGACCATCTATAAAACCGGTGCGGCGGCCTGGATGGCGCAGGTGGCCTTCAGCAAGCTGGGGCTGATGCATCCGATTGTGATTATTTTTGCGGTGGTGCTGGGCGTGTCGCTCATGAAGGTGATGTTTTCGAGCAATACGGTGACGGGCATCATCATGGTGCCGCTACTGATTGCGTTGGCTCGGCAGATCGATGTCGATCCGGTGCTATTGGCCATTCCGGCAGGTATCACCTCGTCGCTGGCCTTCCTGCTGGTGACCTCGACCCCGACCAATGTAATTCCCTATTCGGCCGGATATTTCACGATCAAGGACATGGCCAAGGCCGGGGTCTGGATGACGCTCGCCTCGTCGGCTTGCGTGACGCTATCGATCGCCGTAATGGGAAAACTGACGGGCATCGTCAGTTGGTAGAAGGGAACCGCAGAACACCGAACAAGGAATGTCGAATTTCGAAGGAGTTGGATCACGAATCATACTAATCGCACGAATTTATAGAACTTCTGCTTCGCGGGATTCGCGTGATTTGCGATCAAAAAACAGCCCCTGCTTAGTTGCTGGCGAGTAAAGAGTTGTGGAAGAAAACGTTCATATAATTCAGAGCAATCGAGGAATTTAACAAGAAGTTGACGGATAGTAGTACAGATGCCCACAGATTTTTAAATCTGAGTAATCTGCGAAATCTGTGGATGCAAAAACCTGTAGAGAAAAGGAGAAGAAGAGAATGAGTGAAGTATTTAATAGGGAAGAGGCCGACCGCATGGCGGCGGAGTGGCGATATATCATTACGGACATGATCTGCCGTGCGGGATCGGGACATATCGGCGGGGCGTTGAGCATCGTGGAGATCATGCACACGCTCTACTACCGCTGCATGAACACCGATCCAACCAATCCGCAATTGGAAGACCGGGATCGCTTCGTGCTCTCGAAGGGGCACGCCGCGCCGGTGCTCTATGTCGCACTGGCCTACAAGGGCTTCTTTCCCGCCGGCTTGCTGGGCACCATGAACGCCGACGGAACCACGCTGCCGAGCCATGCCGATGCGCGCACCGTGCCGGGCATCGACGCAACCACCGGCTCGCTGGGACAGGGGCTTTCCGTGGCCTCCGGAATGGCTTTGGCCGCCAAGAAGGACGGACGCAACAACAATGTCTTCTGCATGATCGGCGACGGCGAGACCAACGAAGGCCAGAACTGGGAGGCGGCCATGTTCGCCGCCCACAACAAGCTCGACAACCTAGTCGCGATCACCGACTACAACAAGCTCCAGATCGATGGCACCACCGACGAGGTGCTCAGCCTCGAACCGCTTACCGACAAGTGGCGCGCATTCGGATGGGAAGTCTTCGAGATGGACGGCCACGACTGGGACGATGTCTACAGCAAGATCGAAGCCGCCAAGGCCGTGACCGGCAAGCCGGCCATGATCATTGCCCACACCATCAAGGCCAAGGGATGCAGCGTGGTCGAGAACACCGCCGGAAGCCACAATGTGAAGGTGGGCGACCAAGAGGCCTACAACCTCTACATGGGCGCGCTCGAACTCGAAAAGATGGAGCTTCCCTACTAGGGAATGTCGAATAACGAATAATGAACAAGGAATGTCGAAGGATCGATTTGAACGACTTCAACGAACGAAGCGATTCAACGATTTTAACGATTCAAGGAGAAAGCAATGAGCAATCTACATGAAATGGAAATGCGGGCGGTCTATGCCGCGACGCTGAATGAACTGATTGATGAAAACCCGAATGTGATGTGCGTTGAAGCGGATCTCAGCAAGGCCTCCGGAACCAACCCGGCAGTGGTGGAGGCGCATCCGGAAAACTTTGTGAATGCCGGGGTGGCCGAAGCCAACATGATCGGTGTCGGTGCGGGGATGGCGATCGAGGGAAAGGTTCCCTTCTGCGCCACTTTCAGCTGCTTTGCCTCGCGCAGGGTCTACGACCAGATCTATCTCAGCGTGGCCTACGCCAACACC
>JBDLHZ010000282.1:0-3808 GCA_039715135.1 Verrucomicrobiota bacterium | reverse complement strand
CTTAGAGTGCGCTACAGCGAATCAGACCAGCTGGGGAGCTATTATAACTCCCGCCTGCTCGAATGGATGGAAGTTGGACGTACGGAGCTGATTCGCGCAATGGGCTGCACCTATGCCGAATGGGAAAACCGCGGAGTGATGGCGCCGATTGTGGAGGCCCATCTGAAATTCAAGGGTCGCGCGGGCTACGATGATCTGCTGGAGATCGAAACAGTATGCAGTCGGGAAGGCCGTGCTCGGCTGCGGTTTGAATCAAGGGTTTCCCTGGCGGAGAATGGCCGACTGGTCGCGGAGGGCCATACGATCCACGCATTGACCGGTCCGCACGGGAAGCCCGTCCGCATCCCGGAATGGATTGACGAATTATTAACTCTTTAGGCATTGTGATCGATCCACAGATTGCACAGATGTTCACAGATTCCCTTGATCTGTGTAATCTGCGAAATCTGTGGATTTAAAAAGCAGGAATGGAGAACGTAAATGAGCAATGAACGTAAGCTGATGAGCGGGAACGAGGCGGTGGCGCTGGGCGCCATGCATGCCGGCTGCGCGTTGGGCGTCGGCTACCCCGGAACGCCGTCGACCGAGATCCTGGAAAACTATTCAAAACTGGGAGGCAAGGCGCAGTGGTCGCCGAACGAGAAAGTGGCGGCGGAAGTCGGCATCGGCGTGGCCTTTTCCGGGACCCGCACGCTGGTCACCATGAAGCACGTTGGCCTCAACGTGGCGGCCGACCCGTTCTTTACCGTGGCCTATACCGGCGTGACCGGCGGCATGGTGATGGCCGTGGCGGACGACCCCGGCATGGCGTCGTCGCAGAACGAGCAGGATTCGCGCAACTATGCGCGCGCCGCCGGCGTTCCCATGCTCGAACCGGCCGACTCGCAGGAGGCCTACGAAATGACCAAGTTGGCCTTCGAGCTTTCCGAGCGCTGGAACCAGCCGGTCATCCTGCGCCTCTGCACCCGCGTCTGCCACTCCAAGACCATTGTGGTTCCCGGCGAGTCGACAAGCGTGCCGCCAGCAAACTATGAGCGCGACATCAAGCAGCGCGTAATGATCCCGGCCTATGCCCGTCCAGCACACAAGGTGCTCCGTGGCAAGCTGGTCGAGATGGAGGCATGGAACAATGCCGAAGGGCCGAACCCGATATTTGGCGACAGCTCGAAACTGGGCATCATAGCCGATGGAGTTGCCGCCCTCCACGCCTTGGAAGCCGTGCCGGATGCCAAGATACTCAAGCTCGGCATGGTCTATCCGCTACCGATGAAGGCTATTCTCGAATTCATTGATTCTGTCGACGACTGCATCGTCGTTGAAGAGGGCGACCCCTTCATCCAGACCGAGGTGCTTGCGGCGGGTGGCAAGGTTCGTCCGCGCCTGGAGCGCTACCGCTTTGGCGAGTTGGATGTGGTGCGCGTTAAACGCATTGTTGACGGCGACGATTCCGAGGAACCTGCTCCGCCGCGCGGCAAGCCTCCGCAACTGTGCGATGGCTGCCCGCATCGCGCCAGCTTCGACATGCTTAAGAAACTGGGCTGCATCATTACCGGCGACATTGGTTGCTATACGCTTAGCGTGCTTCCCCCGTTCGAAACGATGGACACCTGCGTATGCATGGGGGCCTCCATCGGGGTTGGCCTCGGCATGCGCCATGTCCTGCCCGAAGAGCAGGCGCGCAAGATCGTTAGCGTGATTGGCGACAGCACCTTCGTGCACAGCGGGTTGACCGGCGTGGCCGACATGGTCTACAACCGCCCTGAAACCGGCCACGTAATTGTGATCCTCGACAACGGCACCACGGCCATGACCGGCCTGCAAGAGCATCCCGGCACCGGCAAAAAACTTGATCACCACCCGTCAGGGAAAACAGTTTCCCTCGAAAATACCTGCGAGGCGATGGGCGTCGACAAGGTTGTAATTGTCGATCCACAACGCGAGATGGATCAATTCGAGCAGGCCATGAAGGAGGCGATGGCCTCGAACGACCTCACGGTTGTCATTGCGCGCCGTCCGTGTATTTTGGCTATAGTCAGGGATGCAAAATTCGAGCGGGGGGAGAAGGTTCGGTAGCGAACCGGAATATCGAATATTGAACAAGGAACATCGAATTTCGAAGGAATAGATAAATGAATAAGGTAACGAATGTAAAATTTGCCGGACTGGGCGGGCAGGGGATATTGACCTGTACCGATATTCTCGGGCGCGTGGTTTTTGATATGGGCAACGATGTGAAGAAGGCCGAGGTGCATGGCATGAGCCAGCGCGGCGGCGCGATTACCTCCGACCTGCGCTACGGTGAAAAGGTGTTCAGCCCAATGATCCCCGTTGGCGAGGCGAATTACCTGGTTGTACTCGGTGAGGATCAGATCGAACCAAACCAACATCATCTCAAGGAGAACGGCATTCTCGTGAAGCCGTCCGACTTTGAAGCAGATAAGCTGGAAAACAAGCGGACGCTGAATGTCGCGTTGCTGGGGGCGCTCAGCAAGCATATGGATATTTCCGTGGAGCAGTGGATGGAAGCCATCCGCCAGCAATTCCCGGAACGGCTTGTTGCCGTGAATGAAAAGGCGTTCATGCTAGGGCGCGGCGAGTAGCGAATCAATCTTTCAACAGAAGAACGCAAAGTACGCGAAGCAGAACTGCAATATAGAAAATTCCTTTGCTGGCTTTGCGGTCTTCTGTTTAGGAAATCCGAGGAGAAATAGGTGAGCGTTGAAACCATCAAGGAGTTGGTCCGCAAGAACGATCGGCTCGGCAAGTTACTCGGCGTTGAACTGGTCGAGGTGCGCGAGGGCTATGCGGAAACCCGGCTGGAAATCGGCCCTCAGCATCTGAATGCGGCGAATGTCGCCCATGGAGGCGCGGTCTTTTCGCTGGCGGACATTGCTCTGGCGGGCGCTTCGAACTCCTATGGCAACGTGGCCTTGCTCACCAATGGAAACCTTACCGTATTCCATGGCACGAAGGAGGGCGACACGCTGACCGCCTGTGCCGAGGAGGTTTCCAAGAGTCGGAAGCTGGCGCACTACCGGGTGGTCGTTTCCAATGGCGAAGGGGAAAAGATCGCGGTTTTCACTGCAAGCGTCTACCGCACCAGTGTGCCGTTGACTACGCAGGATTAGAGCAGGTCAATTAAACCGAAGTCCCTCGCAACTTTCCAGACGGCTCCGGATCTCCTCTACGATCTTTTTGGTGCGCTCGCCACCAAGTCCGCCGTATTCCGCCTGGAATTGGTCGTTGGGAATTCCTTCGGGAAGGTCGAGCGGGTTTGGGACGAAGTCCGCGATTTCCACACCGTTTCGGATCCGGGCCTGCAGGGCGCGCGCGGACTTTTTGCTTTGCGTTGCTGCCAAGGCGAAAAGGGTGCCGGCACGATCTGCGGTCAGGTCAACGAACGAGAAACCGGAGCCTCCTGCGGAGTCCATCATCTCTTTTGCTATGCCGATCGTCATGGATTGATCGTCGCTTGAGAGAACTGCAAGCCCCGCGCTGACCCAAAAGTGCCGTGGCAGGTCGTGGCGGCCGTATAATGTGATGCGGCTGCGCAGCTTTTTCGCCTCGGGTAGCCGGGCGAGGTTGATCTCGCGCTTCGCCACTTCGGCCACTTTTTCCTCACCCAGGATTACGCCGAGTGCCAGGATTGCTGCGCGATGAGGCAGAATGGGGTCTCTCCCGTGGGCATTGTCTTCGGCAAAGTTGAACGCAATCTCGATGGCCCGCTCAAAGCCGGCATCGCCCGGTGGAATTTCATCGGCGTGGGCAAGCACATGGCGCCCCGTTGCCTGCGCGGATTTAAAGAGAT
>JBDLHZ010000281.1:0-3810 GCA_039715135.1 Verrucomicrobiota bacterium | reverse complement strand
CCTGCTGCTCCTTTCAAGTGGCAACATGAGAATCTTGAACCTGTACGCAGGCATTGGAGGAAACAGGAAGCTTTGGGGAGATAAGCATGAGGTTGTGGCGGTTGAAAAAGACCCTCGAATAGCCCTCAGTCATTGGGGCACGGATTACGAACTATTAATACCGAACGGTAGTATTCCAGATATATCTTCACTGAAATGCACGCATAATACCGATCGGGAATATTTTCTTGCATTAATGCCAGATTATGTAATTTTTATACCGTTCGGTAATAAAGGAGGCGTCATGACTATTGGGGAAATAGGCAGAACCATACGGCAGGAGCGGAAATCGCAGGGGCTGACACAAGGCGAGTTGGCCATGACTGCAAACACGGCGAGTCGCTTTATATCGGAACTCGAAAACGGCAAAGCAACCTGCCAAATCGGCAAGGCGCTCAAGGTAATCCATTGTCTGGGCATAAAAATTGAACTGAAGACTCCATCACAATCCAAGGCCAATACATGAAGACTCTTGCTGTATATTTTCATGGAATCCGGACTGGAACATTATCCCAGGATATTTCAGGAAAAATTGCATTCCAATATGATCGGGAATGGCTCTTGGGCACCGGGGCACATCCCATCTCTGTATCGCTTCCCTTGAGAGCTGAAGCCTTTAGTGAAACCGAGTGCATCGGTTTCTTTGGAGGATTGCTGCCTGAGGAAAACATTCGCATACTGATTGCCAAGAACCTAGGTATCACTCCACGCAACGACTATGCGATGCTGCGTGAGATCGGGGGCGAATGTGCCGGTGCCATCAGCCTGGTCGATCCGGAAACCGAACCGGCCCCCAGAGAGCATGCCTACCACCGCATCTCATTGAGCGAACTCGAAACCACCCTTGACACACTGCCAACAAGACCCCTGCTGGCTGGAGAAGCGGAGATCCGCCTCTCACTGGCGGGAGCCCAGAATAAATTGTCCATCTATCATGACGGGCAAGGCTATGCGATTCCACTGCATGAATCCCCCAGCACACACATCCTTAAACCTCAGTCCGAAGTTTTTCCGGGATTGATTGATAACGAGAACTACTGCATGCGACTGGCTCGGGAAGCCGGCCTGCCATGCGCGCAAACCCAGATCGAAACCGTAGGTTCACATAGTTGCCTCTTGATAAAGCGCTATGATCGCAAGGGGGAAGGCGACAACCTTGAACGACTTCACCAAGAGGATTTCTGCCAGGCACTGGGAATTTCCAGCCGATACAAATATCAAGCTGAAGGAGGCCCATCATTGGCCCAGTGCTTTGAACTGGTTCGTACGTCCTCGGCTCGGCCGGCAAAGGACCTCGTTATCCTTTTCGAAGCCGTCCTGCTCAACTACCTGATCGGCAACAACGATGCACACGGTAAAAACTTTTCGCTGCTTTACAGTGTCTCAGGCACGGAGCGGCACGTTCAGCTCGCCCCGCTCTATGATCTGGTGAGTACAGCCTATTACCGCGAACTCTCACCGAAAATGGCGATGAAAATCGGCAGCAAGTATCTGCCGAATGATCTGCGACTCAGGCATTGGGAGGCCTACTGGCAAGCCATCGGCTTTTCTGGGAAACAGGCTCTTCAACGCACCAGGAAATTCCTGGAGAGAATGGATTCGATCCTGGATGTTTCGCCCCGGAGCACAGTGGAAGAGGCTATCCAGAGCGTTATCAAAACACGGATGGCCAGATTACGGCAAAACATGCGCCAAGCGTAGACCTCTTCGACTGATAGTGTTATTCACCCATGCCCCATTTCTGCATAGCAGCACCATCATCCCACCGATACAGGGTAATCCATTAAAAAGCGCGGATGGGATTGGGGAGCAACTCGGTGGAGAACGGAGAGCGAACGGAGAATATGCGGCGGTGTTAAGTGGCAAGCTTTGGGGTTTATGCGAGGTAGAGAATTCGGAAATACTGCATTTACTGGCAAAAATGTGGGCGAAAACAAAAAAAACGAACCCGCAATGAGTTCGCCGTAAGAAAGAGTGGTCGGGGCGGAGAGATTTGAACTCCCGACCTATTGCTCCCAAAGCAACCGCGCTACCAGACTGCGCTACGCCCCGTTTCCCAGTTTTCTGGAAAGCGCGCGAATATCAATGATCCGGCCCGCAAAGGCAATCCCTTTTTCGAACATTCCCGAAACGGTTGCATCGCGGAAACGAAGGGGTATGATGAAACCCACCATGACCATGAATATCCAGACCGTCAACGAACTGAACGAAGTGATCCGCAACGGCGATGTCCGCGAATACATCCGCCAGGAGGAAGAGGCCAAGGGATTGGAGGTGAAGGGCATTGCGGATGAAATTGCAGAAAAGAACCACCACCTGAAATGGATCTGGCTGGCCGGGCCGTCGTCGGCAGGCAAAACGACGTTCACGCAACGGCTGGCCGCGGAGCTGGGAAAGCAGGGTATTCCAACGCACCAGATTTCACTGGACAACTATTTCCTCAACCGCGAGCTGACCCCTAAGAATGCCAAGGGCGAATACGACTATGAACATATCGAGGCCATCGACCTTCCCTTGCTGGAACGCCATCTGGACAAGCTGGGAAACGGCCACATGATCGAGATGCCGCACTTCCGGTTCTTGCATGGCCGCCGCGAGTTCCGGGGCAATATCATCAGCCTGGACCCGGACGAGCTGGCGCTGATCGAGGGAATCCACGGACTTAACCCGCGCATCACATCGTTTGTCGACCCCGCCCATGCGCTGAAAATCTACATCGGGGCGCGCACCACGCTGATGCTCGACAACGACACGCGCATTTCGAGCACCAACCACCGGATGATGCGCCGCATGATCCGCGACCACAGCTTCCGGGGCAACCCGGTGGAAAAAACCTTCAACCTCTGGCCGGCGGTGCGGGCGGGCGAGGACAAGTGGATCTTCCCGTTCCAGCCCTTGGCCGACCAGGAATACAACTCGGCGCTGGGCTATGGAATTTCCGTCCTCAAGCCGTTGGTGGAACCGCTGATCCGCTCGCTGCCGGACAACCATCCGGGACGCAATAAAGCCAGGGAACTGCTGGAGTTCCTGGGCCATTTCGAGCCGATCGACAAATCGCTCGTTCCGGAGGATTCAATTCTCCAAGAGTTTATTGAATCGCCGAGCTAAGGGGAGCAAAAATACTTGAAATACCATTTTGATTTTGGGTTTATGCCAAAGGCGCTTTGATGTAGCAATGCTTCCCCGACCAGCGGGAGGAAAGCGTTCTCAGCTCGTGCGGCACCGCTTTCCCTCCGGGTGAAGCGGTACTACACCAAAGCAACATCTGGTGAACCCGGCACAACGGGAAGTTCGAGTCCCCTAAGACACCTTGTCGTCCTCGCACTCGTCCATCCTCCTCGTCCTCGAAACTGGATTATCGAGGACGAGAACGAGTTCGAAGGACGAGGACGATTGGTCTACCGTCACGACAACAAAGCGGGAACTGCGGCCATCGGTGACGCCTATCGCGTAATGCCTTTTTCGGAGGTGCGGCAGAATTCGAGCAGATGCTTGATTTCAGGCGTCTGCTCCACCTCGGCCTCGATCTTGTCGAGCGCGTCGGAAACGGGTTCGTCTTGGCGGTAGAGAATGCGGTAGGCCTCCTTGATCGCCTTGCGCCCGGCCTCGTCGACCCCGCGGCGCTCCATGCCGATGCGGTTGAAGCTACGCACTTCGAGCGGGTCGCCGTGGGCGATCATGTAGGGCGGGACATCCTTGGTGATCTTCGACATGGCCCCGATATAGGCCATCGAACCGACCCGCAGGAACTGGACGATCCCGACCGATCCT
>JBDLHZ010000280.1:0-3820 GCA_039715135.1 Verrucomicrobiota bacterium | reverse complement strand
CTTCGCCAACCCGCTTCGCCAAGGCTTCGCAGGTCAAGAGGCTACGGCGGACAGGCAGGGGAAGCGTTGCTACACTAAAGCGCCCTTGGCACAGACCCAGAATGGCATATCAATATTTTCTGCTCCCCTAAGCCTGCAGCCAGTTTTTCGCCCATTAATAATAGCGGGTTTTGGGGCGGGTGGGTCTGGTGCGGGTGCAGGTTTTGTCGAAATACTTCCCGACGGGAACCTTTTTCAGGTTCTCAAGGTTCTCGAACAGCCATTTCTTCGGGGTTTCATGGGCTATGATCTTTCCGCGCGAATCCATGACCACCACGAGGAAGCTTGAATATTTTTCCCCCCGGCGATCCCGTCCCGCGCTATTGCTTCCTGCCAGGAAGTCGGGCAGTTCCACGGTTCTGCCGCTGAACCGGATGGACCGATTTTTTTCCTCGCCGGGCGTAAAGGCGGTTTTCTGGCGGTCAAGAAGGATATACCGGTCTCCGTTGATTTCGGTGCCTATGGCAAAGAACTCGGCTTGCAGTTCCTGATCGTAGGATCCCTCGAAATCGTTGCCGATCGTCTGTCCGCCGCCGAATATAGTGATCTCGCCAAGGTCGGGCAAGGTGTCGAAGCCCCCGCCGATTCCACCGCCAAGGCCGCCATCGCCGTCCATGCCGGACAGTTCCGGCAACTGGATTTCCGGCATGTTGACGGGCTTGACCTTGGCCAGGATATGCTTGGCTTGCTTGGGTCGGGCGCTTTTCTTGATCCGTGGCTTGGGTTTCTTGAGTTTCATCTTTGGCCGTTCGACCGGTACGGGTTGCTCGAATTTTTGTTCGTCCTTCTTCACGACCGTGAAGACAACCAGCACCCCCGCAAGCAGAAAAAGCGCGGCATGAATAAGAATGCTCAACAATACCGCGCTGGACATCCCCTTGGGCAGTTTCGTGTTTTTAGACGGTCGTTTCATGTTGCGTGTTTTTGTAGAAGGATTTTGGATTTGGTTCAAGGAATCTAGCGACGCAAATTCCCAAGTCTGCCTTCTTGCTTTTTCAGCTTCATTCACCCGCGGCGCAGCCGGACAAAGCGAGACAGGCTGCTTTGGTGGTATTCACTTCGTGAATGGGTTTCTTTGTAGTTCTCTCGAAACAAAGTGGAGAGAGCAAGGTTTGTAAAATCGACCGTCTCCGCTCCACTGCGACGGGACTACAAAGCAACGACTCAAAAAACCTTAAGATCGCTTTTCGGCGTTGCGCCCGACCCGCCCTTTATTTATGCTGTGTCGGAGTATGAAAAAATATCTTCCACTGTTTGGTTTCCTCTTTGCCGCCACGACCCTTTTGGGACAAACGAACAATGTGCCGACGCAAAACAGGTCGATCGAGGTTGACGGCTATGCCGCCAAGGTGAACGAACGGGTCATTACACAGGGCGAGGTGCGCGAGGCGTTGACCCCGATGCTGCCGGAACTCTATCGCGCCTACCAAGGGGCAAGACTGGAGGAAGAGCTGGAAAAAGCCTTTGTGAGGATCCGCGACGAACTGGTGGAGCGTGCACTCATCATGGCGGCTTATACGGCGCGCGGCGGACAGATTCCCGACCAATATGTGAACGACGAAATCAAGCGTGTCATCGCCGAGCGCTTCAAGGGCGACGACGCCCTGTTCGAGCAGGTGCTAGCCGGACAGAAGAAGACGCGCGCCGAATTCATGGACATCACCCGCGAGCAGATGGCTGTCGGCATGATGATGAACGAGGAGGTGTATAGCCGGGCGCGTGTTACGCCGGAACAGGTGCGCGATGCATACGAGGCCGACAAGGAAAGCTACTTCATTCCCGAAAAGGTAAAGTACAGCGTGATTGTGCTCAACAAGGGCGCAACCTCGGAAGACCAGGCCGTCAAGCAAACGGAAGCGGAATCGATCCGCAAGCGGCTGGTCGAGGGCGCGGATTTTGGCGAAACCGCCAAGGCCGTTTCCGAGGGGAGCCGCGCGGCGGAAGGCGGCGCGTTCCCGTGGATGCAGCCGAAGGATGTGCGCCCCGAATTGCAGGAGACCCTCAAGATACTGCCCGCTGGCGAGATCAGCAAAATTATTTCAACCGACACCGATCTATATATTGTAAAGGTCGAAGCGCGACGCCAGTCCGGCCACAAGACCTTCGACGAAGTCCGGCAATCCATCAAGGCCGCCTTGAACGCCAAGGAACGTGATCGCCTGAAGGCTCGTTGGATCGCCCGCCTCAAGGAAAACAACTATGTCGTGATCTATGAGTAGTACAACGTCAGCATTGATCTGGCGGGTTGAACCAAATGGCGTCCTCGTTCTCGCTTGTCCCGCCATAGCTCGGAGAGCGATGGCGGATCCCTCCTCCTCGTGCTCGGGGAACAGATCGAGGACGATAGCCGACAATTCGAGGTTGACAGCGTAGTTCCGCACAGAAATATGAAACTTGAAACAGGCTCCCAACCGCCTCCAACATGAAAAAATCAACCATACTCATACTATGCAGCTTGATTCTGCCGCTTTGGATTTTGGCCCAGCAGTCGGAGGACTATCTGATGGTGGACGGAGAGGGCCGCTTTGTCCGCGCAGACCCCTTGAATAGATATCTAACCTATTTTTGCAAGGAGGATCGGCTGGATGCGTATGTGAACAATTTCATCGATCCGTACTGGCCCGACTACACGCGATATTGGGAACTCAAGGACAAGCGGCTCTATTTGCTGAAAATCGAGACCGACAACAAGGAGGTGGAATATCCCCTCGATTTGCTGTTTCCTCTTTATGACGGCTCGCCGGTCGAGGCAAAATGGTTTTCGGGAAACGTGTCGAGCCGCCTGGGCGACAGCCCGGTTATCCAGCTCAACCGCGAGTTTTTTGAAGAAGAGTCGGTTATCCGGTTTGTCAAGGGGGTGGAGGTCGAACGGTTTATAATCGACCACCGCGAGCGTTGGATTTCATATTCAAAGCGCCTGATGGACAAGCACCACCTGTTGGACGACGAAGAGCTGGAGTTCCCCGGCGATTCCCCTAGTTCCAACGGGGGGATGGTTGAATTCCTGGAGGATGTATTCTTCCCTGTGACGAACCCCAAGGAAAAACCATCCATATACTATCCGATCGTAGTAATTGAATTCAATGCCGACCTCGAGGGTCTCAAACTAACGGAAGCCCATCGGGAACTTTCAGGCTACAAGCTTCTGGAAACAGTTGCCGAGGAAACCCAAACCGACCTGAATGTTGCCATATCCAACCGTGTGGTGATCTATGAAATCAAAGATCGCAAACCGGTCGATGGCGAGGTTTCTTTAGCATCCCCTGCCTCCGGGCATGCGGGCGGCGAAACTCCACCTGAATAACCCCTGTTTCACCTTTCTCTTTGCGCCCGGCAGAGCATTTAAATAAACTTCCTCTACTCTGCCTATTACCACACCTTGTGAGGTGTGGTAATGCGCCCGCCCACCTGAAGTTGGGCTATCACCAATTAACGACAGGGGTGAAAGTGCTGTTCACAGAAAGCTGGAAGACTGCATTTTACCACACCTTTTAAAGTGTGGTAGCGGAACCAGCCTGAATATCAACGTCGGGTGGAGACCGCTACCCTGCATGAATCCTGTGATCTCGGATTCCGGAGTTTTCCTAAATATGCTCTATCCTTGCCCTTACAGCGAAAGGGGCGGTGGGCCGGGGGAGGCGGTGTCGAGCACGCCGGAGTCGAGGAGGACGCCGAGTTCGGAAAGCAGGCGATCCTTGTCTTTCGGGAAGCGGCCTTCCATCGGCAGGATGTTCGACGAATGGTTGGCGCGGAAAACGGTGCTTTCGAGTTCCAGTCCCTG
>JBDLHZ010000279.1:0-3824 GCA_039715135.1 Verrucomicrobiota bacterium | reverse complement strand
TCTAAAGTTTTGCTTTAGTAATGATGTTGCTGCCCGCATCCATGTCCGACGGCTGAATTCCGTTTTCGAGATAGTGATAAAGCTGAAGCACCGGATAGAAGCCCTGCATGTAGGGTTGCTGGTCAACGGTTGCCAGAATATGGCCCTGCCGGATCAGCTCTTTCGTGACGGGCGAGATGTCGAACCCGCAGACGGTCACAGTGCCGCCGAGTTCCAGATCCATTATCGCCTGCCCCGAACCGACCGTGTCGTCCTGCCCCGTTCCAAAGACGAACCGGATATCGGAATGGGCTTCAAGGAACCGGGTCACCCGCTTCCGGGCCTCCTCGGAACCATTGCCGGTGGTTAGGAATTCCCACTCGATTTCTTTCTCCGCGAGACCATCCATGATTCCTTTTTTCCGGGATTCCAGGCAGTCGATTCCATCGGAGTGCAGCGTGATCAACGCCTTCGCACTAGATTCCATCCGCTCCGCCATGAAGTTGCCCAGCCGAACTCCAGCCGCATAGGTGTCCTGGACAAGGGTGGAAAGCTGACGCCCCCGCCCCCCGCTGGCATCGGTATTGAAGCAGACCACCGGGATATGGTGATCCAGCGCCTCACCGATCAGATCGTCAAACGCCGTCTCGTGGGTAACGGTTGTCGCAATGCCGTCCACGCCGTCCGCAATGGCCTTTTGGAGCAGAGCCTTTTGCTCGTCGACATCGATGTCATCCGTCCCGATGAAGGAGACCTCGACATCCAGCAGAGCCGCCGCATCGTTCATCCCCTCCTTGACGGGATCGAAAAACTCGATATCGCGGCAGTGCGAAATATAGACAAACCGTTTCCTATTCACCTGAACATCCTTTTTAACCACGAAATACACGAATCACACGAAAGCCGAACTGGATCTAATTACCTTTCGTGTATTTGGTGTATTTCGTGGTTTTAACTCCTACCAATGGCGGTCGATTTCCTCGCGGGCCATCTGGACCCATTTGCCGATGCGGGTCTTGTCGTGCTGGACAGTATGCGTGTCCTTCATGTTGAACTCCAGCACGCAGCCCTTTGCCTTTTGCAAGGTGGCTACGATGCTTTCCCGCAATATCTCCTCCTCGAAGTTGACGCAAAGCGGAGCCGGGTTCGGCTTCCGGGAATAGACATAGTTCCTTCCGAGCCGCTCGGCACAGAGCTCTTCGTCGGCCCACGGCGAGATTGAAATCCGGCGAAGGTTCGGGATTTGGAGAATATAGTCCAACCGAGGGTCGATCGGCTCGCAGCAGCCGTAGCAGGTCAACCCGAAACGTTCAGCCAGCGGGATCTGGTACGGAAAGATGAATTCGTTGAACATTTCCGGTGAAACGCCCAGGGTTTCCTGCGATTCGAGATGGCCCCACGTATCGATCAGCTTGACCGGTTCCCCTTCCGGCTTGTCCGCACGCGGCAACTCGTCCGTGTAGGCTATGCCGCCGGAACCGACATAATCGTTTTCATTCGTATCGCTGAGCAGCCCTTCGCTTTCCTGCCAGTCAAGGAAATGTAGGTGCTCGTCGCGCATCCACGCCATCATTTCGTGCAGGCCTTCCGGCTGGTCGTACATCATCATCATGAGCTCCTGCAGGCCGGTAAGGCTGATGACCGGCTCCGTCAGTCCCATGCTCCAGAAATATTTCCCGCGGATGCGCGGCGGGAGCAGATCGCCGAAGAGGCTTTCCGCAAGTTCCATCTGGGCGTGGGTGTTTTCCCGATCCACCTTCAGCTCGCGGAAGTGCATGTCCTTCATGTCTTCCGGCAGGTTCTTGACCGGATGGTTCCAGACATAGCTGCCGCGGTTTTCGCCATAGATCTTTTCAACCTTCAGGCCGTAGTCGCCAGTGGAGACATTCCAACCGATGTCGAACCACGGCTCCACCGTGTCATCGTCGTTGATGTGCTCATGCCAAAAGATTTTTTTCTTCAGGCAAAGCTCCCAATATTTCAAAAGCGGGCTTTCGCACTCCAGTTCCGCAGTGGGAATCAGCTCCTCCCAGGCGCACTCGGGGTCGGCCAGCAGCATCGGGATTTCCGACTTCAAGCCATTGTGCGCAATCCAGAGCTTCTTGCGCTCGGCCATGATCGGCAGTTCGGCGATTTCGCGCGATTTCGCGGCAAGCTTGCGGATCAGTTCCCTGTCTTTTTCGGGAATGGAGGCTGGTACCGGTGAATTCGGATCCATCTCTTTTCTAAGCAACATTGGATTCCACATAGTCGTCTTCCTCTCTTCAGTACTCGAACCAGCATCCAAGCTAAGGTAAAACAACCCGTCCATCAACCCCACTTCACGCTAATAAATCCCCATTTTGCGCAAACAAACAATCGCATTTCTAAGTAAAACTGTTATGAAACACACTCATTACCCCATAACACGCTAACAATCACAGAAAGAATCATGGCTGAAAAAAACGTTCTGGTATTCGTCGAAAACTCAAGGGGCTATGGACGGGGTTTGCTGAGAGGGATTGCAAAGTATGCAAAGATACACGGGTCGTGGAATTTCCTCACCCGGCCACAGCCCTACAGCCAGCCGCGAACCTTCCGGGACCTTGTGAATTTCAAGGATCTTTTGAAGGACATGGACCAACCGGATCTGGATGGGATCATAACAAGGGAACTGCCCCCTTCCCTGATGCGGGATGCGGCAGGATTGAATATCCCCACCATCGTCATCCCCTACATGGAGGAATACCCCCAGGGCCTCACCAACCGGATCGCGACCGACTCCAAGGCAATTGCCGAGATGGTTGCCCAATACTTTATCGAAAAAGGCTTCAAGCAATTCGCCTACAGCGGCTACGACTCCATGTTCTGGTCGCAAAAAAGAAAGAGCGCCTTCGGGGACTATCTCGAACAATCCGGCTTTCCCCTCAACGTCTACGACTCGGCCACGGAATCCGGTAATTGGATTGCGGAAAAGGAGAGTCTCGCTGCCTGGCTCAAGGAACTGCCCAAGCCGATCGGCATATTGACCTGCACCGACGACCGCGGGCTCCAGTTGATCGAAGCTTGCCGCCATGCAAACGTCAAGGTTCCCGAAGAGGTCTCGATCGTCGGCGTGGACAACGACCATCTCGTGTGCGACCTCTCCAGCATCGCCCTCTCGAGTGTTGACCTCACAACCGCCCAGGCCGGCTACGAAGCGGCGGAACTGCTGGCCAGGCAGATGGATGGCGAACCCATCCACGACGCCACCATCAAGGTGCATCCCAAACGGATCATCACGAGGCAGTCCTCCGACATACTCGCCATCGACGATGCAATGGTTGCCAAGGCCATGGAGTACATCCGCGAGAACTCCAGAACCAACATCAAGGTTGACGATGTCGTTGCGGCAACATGGTCTTCCCGACGGGTTCTCGAACTAAAATTCCGGAAAATCCTCGGCGTGACGATCGCCGGGGAAATCCGGCGGCAAAAGATCGAGAAAATCTGCGAGTTGCTCACCGAAACCGTGCTTCCGGTCAAGCAGATCGCCGAGATCACCGGCTTTGAAACCTCCAAGCACATCGCCCGGTATTTCGCGCGAGAGAAGGGAATGACCCTCCTGAAATACAGAAAGATCATGGGGAAACCCGCGGCATTGCAATAAACCCCTCCAGACAGAACCTCGCTTCTAAAATTTTCACTAATCAGTGTCCATCGGTGTTCATCTGTGGTTCTCTACTGCCGTTTTTAGGTTCATTAGACATGCCCCAATGGAAAAAAACCAGAAGGTCGCTGCGCCGCCCGTTCGAAACGGGGGGGTTCGTGCTGCTCAAATGGATCATACCGGTTTTGCCACGCGGCGCAGTGGTTGGGTTGTCGAA
>JBDLHZ010000278.1:0-3825 GCA_039715135.1 Verrucomicrobiota bacterium | reverse complement strand
ATGACTTGAACTCCATGGACACCGCCGACCAGATTGCGGAAGTCAAATTCCGTTATCGTTCCGCCCCCGGAAGTCAGCGCCGCACCATCCAGCGTTCCCGTGAATTTCTGGGTGGCGACATCAAAGTTAATGACCAGCGAATGCGCCGCACCTTCCGCGCAAGCGTTGTCAAATGCAAAATACCCGCTCGACGTATAGGTGGCCAAGGTTCCGTTGTAGTGGCGGATCGCAACAGCATCAGTACCGCCCCAGTGCTCCGCCTTCATCCACAAGGCGCCGGTCTCATAGTCGACAACATAGAAGTCCATCGACATAACCCCCTCTGTCGCATAGTCTTCAGAATCTGCAATTCTCCACCACGCCTTGGTTCCATCATCGGTGTCGCTGTAGTCAGCAACGCGCAGGTAGCGGTTGGGATCCGAACCAAAGATATTCGAACCCGGCGACGCCCCCGATCCGCCTTCAACCACCGACAGGTAGGACGCCGAAGTATCGACCTCATACGCACCGATAGTCGCGGCATCCGGAATGCTCTCAAAGAACGGCGTAACTGCGCGGGTGTTGAAATCCTCGCTAATCAACACATCTGCCTGGGCGGCCACAGCCGCCATGGCCGTCATCACTACTGCTATCTTCTTCATGTTATTCTCCTAATTATGGGTCGTTTCCTTTTTTACGAACCCGGCCGCTGCCGGGCTCGAGGGTTTAGGCAGCGGGCGACCCTTCCCGCTGCCACGGACCCTTCTGTAACTTGGTTTAACTACTGCACGTCAGCTTCCAGTTTATAGAACCCTTCCGTGTCGGCTGCATGTACCGTGTCGGTGTAGGCACCGCCTTCATACGTATCGAGAGTCGTGAAGGGAGTCAGCACAAGATCATCCGTCCACTTGATCGTATATATGCGATCCACACCATCTGCCGTTTCAGTCCACTGAATGACCGCGCTGCCCGTCGCATTGGCGATCGTCGCAACAAAGCCGAGGGAGAAGGGATCCGCCGGGTCGAATCCGGCAATGTAGGCATCTCCCACGGTATCGATGCCATTCGCGCAGAAGTCGGCAGGCCCGGTGTCCAGATTGCCGAACCACTGCAATTCCCACGCATCCGGAAGGCCGTCCTCATCGGAGTCTCCCAGTTCGTAGAGCAGAATGTTGTCCACATAGCAGTTCGCCCGCCATGGCTCTGTGCCGTTTCTGACCAGAACCCCGTCGATGTCATCGACACTGACATTGGCATCGAAGCCCCAGCTGGTGCCGCCGGTTGCATCCGAGAGGGGAACACCGTCGAGCATCCCGGAAAAGGTGTCGGCAGCGGCGTCGAAGTTGATGAGGAGCGAATGCGCCACACCTTCCGCGCAGGCGTTCGTAATCTGGGTAAACTGCAAGTCCTCCGGGTCGAGCGAGGTATAGGTGTGGAGCAGCCCGCTGTACACCCTAAAATGGAGGGCGGTCGTGGAGCCGCTCATGAGTTCGAACCACACGTAGCCGTTTTGGTAATCCTGCACAATGAAGTCCACGGACAGGGCTCCGGAAACCAGCGAGGTTGAACTGTTCCACCAAGCGGCGGTTCCGTCATCTGCAGGGTTCGAATTCGTGACGGTGCTGTAGTCGGAGATACGCAGATATTTATCGTTGCCCGCTCCGAAAACGTCCGTACCAATGGCCGAGGAGGATCCATCCTGGACCACCGACAGATAGGAGATGGGGGTGTTGACCCAATATGCCCCGATTTCGGCGGCGCTGGTAATGTTGCTAAACGTTGGCGTGATTGCGCGATCCTCGAAATTTTCGACAATATAGTTCATCTGAACCCCGCTCGTTCCCACCAGCGAAATATCGTCCACATAGGTGTTTCCCCGCCAGGCACCAATGCCCGTGGATACCAGCTTGACACCGTCCACAAACGGCAGGTCGGCACCGTTGTAGAAACCAAAGCTTGCATCGCCCCCGCTCCGTTCGATGGCGACTCCATCCAGCGTTGCGGACCAAGTGTCGGTGCCGGCATCAAAGGTAATCACGACCTTGTGCGTCGCACCTTCCGTATAGGTATTTAGCGTTGCCGAATAGTCGGCACCGTCGTAGAGGTATACCGAGCCGTTGTGCACCCGAAGGTAGCAGGCAATTGCTCCGCCGCTCATTACCCGCATGTTCAAGGTGCCTTCATTGAGATCCTGCCCGGCAAAGTCGAGGGTCAAGGTTCCGGTCGCGGCGCTCTGCGCCGACTGCCAATGGACGAAGGCGCCGTCGTCCGTCTCGCTGTAGTCGCTGATGCGCAGGCAATTATCCTCCGCATCTCCAACCGTGTAGGGTGCCGATGCCGATTGCTCCAAAGCCACCTCTAGGCGGGTGACCCCATTGCTAGCGCTTGAATTGTCGATCGCATACGCACCGACCTGGGAGGCATTCGTCACCTGGCCCAGCGCATAGCCCTCGAAATCCTCGCTAAAGAGAACCGTCGCCGCCTGCGCCGCCATGGTTGCCATAATCAATCCTGCTGCCAGTCCTGTTCTTTTCATCATCTCTCCTTTCGAGGTGTTGCCTCGCTGTTATGTTATTCTCAACGCTACGCTGCCTTCGACCCTCGACCTGACCGGGCAACCATTTCCACCCGTGCCTTACAGGTCGCATGCGGTAACGTTAATATGATTAACTGCCAAACAATATATAGCACTATCTTACGCTTGTCTTTAGCTGATTTTATGATATTGTGCACTATCTTGCGATCTAGAGAGGAAATCAATAATGAGCACCACTTCCCCGGAACTTTGGAGCAAACCCTTTTTTGAAGCCGTGGATCCAAAAGTCATCAAGGTTGGCTCCCAGATACACAAGCCAAGGTGGTCATGGGCGGCAATACCGCTAAACCCCATGTACGCCTTCGATTTGTGGTACATTTCCGAGGGGGAGGGCAGGGTGCATATCGACGACCAATGGCATGGGTTTGAAACTGGGGATTTGATCACCATCAAACTTGGAAACCTCTTCAAAGGCGAACGCACTAGGAACAATCCCCATCGCGTCACATATGTGTATCTGCTCCCCTTTGGGACGAAGGAACACCCACTCAACCGCGTTTTGGCCGATGTGTGGCCGACAAAGCTACCCACCCGCCACAGACCCGAGATCACGGAACTCTTCGAGAATCTTTTCAATGCATATGCCTCGGATCCAAAAAAAAATTCGCTCTCCATCAAAGGGCTGGCGTTTCAGCTACTGGATGTTGTTTTCAAGGAACTGCACAGGACGCCGGATGAAAACAAGCCACGTGCCTACCCCAACCTGCTTCGCGCAAAGCGATTTATTGAAACCCACTATAAGGATCCGCTGAAACTTGAGGATATCGTCGATCAGAGCGGTCTTGGCCCGAGCCAGCTCTCGGCCGTCTTCAAGCACCAACTGGGCTGTTCTCCCATCGAATACCTGATCCGAACCCGGATCAGGGAAGCAAAGCTTCTTCTTGCGCGCGGTGAGCTCGTCAAGATAGTGGCCGACGCCACAGGCTTCGAATCCCAGCACTATTTCAGCCGGATGTTTAAGCGAAAGACCGGCGTGACCCCCTCGGGGTTCGCAAGCGGGCACGTGCATCCATCCAGGATCAAAACACAGGACAATTGACCTTTTCCGGGCACCAACGAAAGAGGTGGAGCAGTCCAATCATCCCTTGGCAAAACGGACGACCAAATGAATTTGGGCTTCGCCCGTCGATATGTTTTCAATGCTGTGGTCAATATCGCACTGATAGACGATGACATCCCCCTCGCCGAGCTCTGCAGAATTTTTTCCGGCAGAAACCTTCACCGATCCTTTCAACACGGTCAGGAACTCC
>JBDLHZ010000277.1:0-3829 GCA_039715135.1 Verrucomicrobiota bacterium | reverse complement strand
ATCGAGAGCATGGTTTTCCGTGCCAGTTCGATATCCTGATGGTTGACCTTCGGGGCTAGTTTGGTGAACGCCCTTTCCCATTCGCTGGAATAGAAGGTTTGGAAATCGGGATGGTGCGACTGCCCGAAAGCCACCGTATAGCTTTGGGTCAGGCCATCCTTGATTGGATGGTAGCGATTTCTCCATTGATGGAGCTGCCCGCCGGGATAGGTGTTCCCTGCGTAGGTAAATTCGCCTTCCGATCCGGGATAGGCAAATCCAGCCTTCAGGATTTCGCCTTTTTGTTCCGCAAAGAGGCTCCCGAACCGCAGGTCTTCGTCGATGATGGTCTGGCCTGATACATCGTGGGCATCTGCCAGAAGGGTTTGTCCATTGGGCTTTGGGTTCAGGATGGAGAACGAGCTGCCGTCTTCAAAGCGGAAGGCCAGCAAGGGGGCGGGGAGGCGGTCTTCCCGGAGCCACATCCGCCCGTCAACTTTTTCATAAACATCGATTCCGCCGATGGCATTTGAACTCAAATTATCCGTACTGCCATAAACCATGCCTGGCGCAAAATATTCCGTGTTGCCACGCGTGTGGCCCTGGAATTCAAACTCGATGGCCGACATGACCGCCTTGCCGGAACTACCCTGCACTTCAACCCTGCGTTCCAGCGAAATGTCTTCGCCGGAATTCCAGTGGTCGGTAATACGGATGACCGCCTCGTCGACCCTTGCTGTTGCAAGGCCGCAAAACAGGTCGCCGCTCTTTTCGATGGATGCATAGTCGACGTAGAGCGTGCTGTCGCTGGTTCCATCAAAGATCTCCAGCCGGACTTTCCATGAAGGCTTCGCCGTTTCCTTCGGTGCCTGGGTGCCGCCGCTCTCTAGGCAGCAAAGTCCGGGTTTCCCGATCCGGTTGGTGTTTTCAGAGCATGAAGCGGCGGAAAGAACGAGCATGGGAAAAAGGAGTCCAATGGTTTTCATAGCTTGGATGTATACTGGCTTTGGCTCGCATGACGCAAAACAATAAAAGCGACCCCTTCGTCCGGCCATGGGGACCTCTCTGTAGACCCGTTCGTATTCCCATAAAACGGCTTTTCGTGGAAGTGTGTCCATACAAGGGGAGGCAGGGGTATCGCTTTGTAACAAGATTGCGTTATCCATTCTATTACAGCCAGTTATAAAATACATAGTCCCGCACCTCTAGAGGTATGGGACAACCCTGCCGAAAACCACGTAAATACAGGCTGAAATGGCGATATCAATGGATAAGATTCGAGTAGGAACAATGGCTTGGACGTGCTTCCGGGGAAAACCAAATCAAAAGTCCGCCGCAAAGCCGTATAGGGTTAAATCCACTTCACGGTTTCCCTGCATTCCAGTCGCGGGCGGGTTTTCCGCTCGCCGGACGGCGGCCAGCCGACCGTGATAAGGCCAACGGGCTCGATGCCGCGCGGCCACCCGACGATCCTCCGCACCGCCTTGGGCCTGATCCACCCGATCCAGCAGGTTCCCAGCCCCAGCTCCTCCGCCTGCAGCACCAGATGCTCGCCCGCGATGCCAAGGTCGAGCAGGGGATAGTCCACGCCGGAAATCTTTGGGGCAACCTTGTGGGTGACGGTCGACTTTTCCATGCCCAGCGCAATGATGGCACCTGCGTCCGCCGCCCACTTCATCGGGATGCCCGCCAGGAACGCTTCGCTGACGAGCCGTATTCGTGCGGCTTCGTTTTCCACCACCGCGAACCGCCACGGTTGCTTGTTGCAGGCCGAGGGCGCGAGGCGCGCCGCCTCCAGCATCAGCTCCAAATGTTTCCTCGGCACCGGCTTCGGCTCGTAGGACCGGCAGCTGGTGCGGTGCTTTACCAATTCAATGAAGGGCTGGTTTTGCGAGGTTTCGTCTTCCATGTATTGAACGCTACCATGCCCGAAGGACCCAGTCATTTGAAAATTCCTTCATTGCCGTGTGGTGGCGTAGTTTCCCCTGTTCCCCCGATCCGATCATTGAAGCACATTTTTTCAAAAACGGGCTCCCCTTTGATGTTCAGCTACCCAATGAAACCACGCGCAAGGCGATCCAGGCTTCCCGTGCGGGAGAAGGCAAGAAGTTCCGCAGCGCGGATGCCCTTTTTGACGACCTCGGGATTTGAGGAGTGCGCGTATGGTTGAAATCATCCGAACGTCGCAGTTCAAGCGGGATGTCAAAAAGACCCTTCGGCGCAACAAGGATCCCGAGAAACTGAAAATTGAACCCGACTGGATTTTGATTTACCGGATTCGCGGCAATGAACTTCATCTGATTCGTACCGGAACCCACGCCGAGTTGTTCCGGTAGGCCGCGTAGGAATCCCGTGCCGAAAGCAACAACTCATTCCTTCGCGGACTTTGCGTGCTTCTGTTGGGATTGTTTCTGGGTCATTGGGAAATTCAACCATTAGGGATTTGATTGGCTTTGACCGCTTTCGTGTGCAACCACTCCATCGTCGGCCTCGTCAAGCTTGACGGCGGAGAGGCGGCGGAACATTTCGCGCAGGTCGCGCAGTCCGCCGACGAGGAACCAGACGGCGGTGATGGCGCTGAGGAGGAAGAAGGCCCAGAGGTGGAACTTCCAGTAGGTGACCCATGCGGTGTCGGGAATGTCGGCGACCAGGCCGTAGATGGTGCCGATGATGAATACGCCAACCTGCAACAGCATCCATGCGACGGCGAGGGAGTAGACCCATTTGTCGGCGCGGCTGAATTCCTTGGTGAAGCCGAGGAGGGCGCGCCATCCGCGGACGGGTTCGGTGGCGATGTCGTGCTTGTCTTCGGCGACGGCATAGGCTCCGCGATGCAGCATTTCGTCCATGTTGAAGCTGCCGCCGCGAATGAGTGAAACCAGCACGTAGGTTGCCACGGCGATCGCGCTGGACCAGAAGGCGAGCACCATTCCGTTCTTGGAGGCGATGAAAGCCAGCACCGGATTGGCGAGGGGATGGGCGGCGTGGATCTGGCGCAGGAAGATACTGCCGACGGAGAGTGTGGAGCCGGTGACCATGGCTGCCCATGCCGCGCCGGTCGAGCCGCGTTTCCAGTAGAGCCCGCCGATGACGACTGCACCGGCGCCGCCGGTAAAGATTGCGCCGGTAATGTTCCAGAACATGACGATGTATTCGGTTTGCCGGAAGATCATGCTGAAGACAAAGATGAAGGCGCAGACCCCGAGAATGGAGAGGCGAAGCGCCAGCATGTGGGCCTTCTGCGAAAAAGGCTCCTTGCGGAAGGGCATGACTACGTCCTGGATGAAAATGCTGCCCCATGAATGCATGTAGGTGTCGTTCGTGCTGATGAAGGCTGCCAGCATCAGGGCGACCAGGCAGCCCTTCAGCCCGGCGGGGAGAACCGCCATCAATGCCTGCGGCGTCGCCATTTGGCGGGCAATGTTTGGATTGCCGACGGAGTCGATGAACCCGCGCGCGGCGGCGGACTGTTCTGCGAATGCCTCGGAATTGAAGAAGGCGAAGGCGCACAGTGGAAGCACAACGGTGAAGAGGGCGATCGGAAGTGACCGGAAGGTTGCGAGGATGTTGCTCATGCGGGCTTCGTGCGGGGTTGTCGCCGAGGCGTTGTAGCCCTGTGTTCCCTGCCAGATGCGGCCTGCATAGAAGGTGAGCCATGCGCCCATCAGGTAGAACCAGAAATTGAAATCCTTCTTTCCGGCAATCTTGAAGGGGTTGACCATGGAGTCGCGCGAGCGGTAGTGCTCCATGGAGGCGGCCAGCACTTCGGCTTGAGTACCGCCGGCCTTGAATCCGGCTTCAAGGGATTCCGCAAGCAGTTCGCCTTTTGGGTTTTCCCCATCTGCCTCCA
>JBDLHZ010000276.1:0-3861 GCA_039715135.1 Verrucomicrobiota bacterium | reverse complement strand
AGCCCTACGAAGGGTTCTTTACCTGGATCACGACAGCCGACCATTGGCAGGCGCTGGAAGGGGACGGCGCGTTCTATGCCACCCAGTCCGCCTACGCCTACTGGAAGCTGACCGGCGACGCCAGCATGCTGGAGCAATGGTATCCGACGCTGGCCAACGCCTGCCGCTTCATGGAGGAGTGTTGTTTCGATGAAACCTACGGGCTCTACGAAGAGTGGTATATCAACGAGGCCTCGTTGAAAAAGTCGCCGATCTGGGAAGGGCAGTATCCCGGCATGAAGATCAACGGCAAGTGGCCGGAATACATCTGTTCGATCTACCTCAACTCGGTCATGTATTCGACCCATGTGATGCAGGCCGAGATTGCGCAGGCCATTGGCAATACTTCCGAGTACGGGCGTCACCTGAAGGCGGCCAACGATCTCGCCGCCAATATGGACAGGCAGCTCTGGAACGAAGAGACCGGCGACTACACTACCGGCATTGCCGTGCTGGAGGACGGCACCACGGCAACGGTCGATACCGAATACTGGACGATCTGGTTCGACAACGTCTGGGGCTTCGGCACCTTCCCGATGGCGCCCGACACGCAGAAGCGCCTGATGTCGCTGGACATTCTGCTGAATCGGCGCGACGGCATCTTCCCCGGCTACGACAAGCGCTTCTTCTTCACCCCGATGCGCGCCCATGCGGCCTACGTCTACAACGCCTCCGGCCAGCCGGAAAAATCGCTCGTTTGCACGCAGCGCCTCTTTGAGCGCGCCGAGGATGTCGATACCTCCGAAGGTGTCAAGAAGGTCTATGCCATGAAGGGTGCCATGGTCGAGATGATGCATATGGTCACCGAGCACCGTCCGCAGACCTTCACCATCGGTCCGTATCTCGCCGGTGCGGCGGGGCTTGGTTTCATCATGGACTACAACGGACTGACCGCCGTTCCGACGGATTTTGTTTCGGAGGCGAAGAACATTGCCTTCCGCGACTCGATCTGGAACTTCGATCTGCTCTGTGCCGGTCATGCCAATGGCGTTGTTGTCGACGGCAAGAAGGTTCGGCACTCCATGAAGGTTCCGGCCAAGCTAATGACGGACGGGGAGCATAACGTTGTCGTGCTGGATGAGGCGGAAGCCGCTTCGCCCGTACTGCGCTACACTCCGTTTGAACTGGTGGATCTGAATGTTAAAAAGGATCAGGTGGTTTATCGGCTGAGTGGTTTCGGCGGCGGCGTGGTTCGCTTCGATGATCTGGCGGAGGAAGATGTCGAGGTGCTTGATGCCGACGGCAAGCCGATGGAGTTCAAACTCTGGAGTGCCGACGGCGGCTCACGGGTTCAGGTCAATGCAGCCGGAGAGTTCACTGTTGTGGTAAAGAGGTAGGAGATGGTAGGCAATTTCAAGGTTTTCGCTGCTGGAACACTCATCGGTGCACTTGCACTTGGTGCTGCAGTGTGCGGTGTGGCAATGGCAGACAGCGGGTTTATCCGTGTGGCGGAGGATCGTTTCACCTTTGAAACTCCAACCGGCGATCGGTTCCTTCCGATGGGTGCCTACTACCTTGATGAGCGGCATCCGGAGATTGATCCGTTGCATTGGTGGGGTCACTTCAATGAGGAGCATGTCGAATACGATTTTGCGATGGCAAAGTGGCTGGGTTGCAATACGCTGCGCCTCTCGTTTCATTTCGAGGTGATCGACCGCAATCCGGAAAAGCCAGTGGTGGGCAGCGAGGAGGATTTCAGGAAGTGCAGCTTCTTGCTGGATTGCGCGCAGCGCAACGGTCTCAAGCTCTATATTGGGCCGAAGATCGACGGCTCCAGCCCGCAGGTGACGCAGGATCTCTATCTATGGAATACCGCCGTTAAAAATGCCTGCTCGCGCTACAAGAACCATCCGGCGGTCTTCTGCTGGGAGATGGATTGGGAAAACATTACGCTGGTCGGCTATGAGGGCGACCGTGAAATCTGGAACAACTGGGTGACGGAGAAATACGGATCGTTCGACAAGGCCGCGAGAGCATGGAAGGTGGATGCGAGCAAAGAGGGCTGGCAGGATGCGGTCTGGACCGAAATGCGTAACCTGCTGCACCACACCGGCGCGTATGATGAAAAACGACAGCTCAAACCCGGGCTCTGGTATCTGGATATTTTGAATAAAACCAACGATCAGAAGCTCTATGACTGGCAGCTTTACCGCGATCATCTTTACACTTGGAAGATCAGTCAGCTGTTGATCACCGCCCGCGAAGCCGACCCGAATCATTTGATCTGCATCGACCTCATTTGCTGGAGCTTCCCGCTACTGCGCAACAATATCCAGGCCGGCTACGGCGGACCGTATGGCTATGCCGGGGTCGATGTGAAGGCGATCAGCGAGCATGTGGACTTTTTCGGCATTCACACCTATCCGATGTATATGCCGCCGTTCAGCCAGCAGTGGTATGAAAACCTTAGCCGCGATAAAAAGACCCGGCAAAACCAGCTCCGCTATATTGCGACCCTATGCCGCTACCTGCGGGAAAACACCGGGAAGCCGATCGTTCATTCCGAAACCGGGTGGCACGGCGGCGAGGGCGACTATTACAACAACGGCGAGCAGGACCAGCTCGACTGGGCCGAAGATGTGATGCAGGAGACCAAGCACTGTGCAGTCGGTTGGATCAACTGGACGCTCAAGGATGTCCCGACCCATGAAAAACTCACCGCCTTCGGCGGACTGGTCACCAAAGGCATCAAAACCAAGGCCGACAAAGATGGCATTAATCCGCTGAGCGCCTACCTCTACGACGGCCGGTTGCCGAAGGACGAGGCCTACCGTCCAAAACTGATCGGCAAGTCATTCAAAAAGCTGGTGGAGCAGATGCACGCCGATCCGAACCTCCGCCCGGTTGATGGGAAAAAGGTGGTGGTGTCCAAGCGCTTTGCCTATACGGCGGATCTGAAAAGCCTGGATGAGGTGCTGGTTGCATTCATGGGCGATGAGCACTATCCCTGCGATATTTCCCTCGAAGATATTCCGGCCAGAAAAGATCCGGTGGTTTGGAAATAGTGGCGGACCCGATCCCGACGTTTCTGGCGACAACGCGGGCTTTTCCGCCACCTTTGCACTGGCCGCAATAGTGCGGGATGGGTTTGTTTTGAGAAAAGACAATGGAAAGAAGAGGTAGTGTAGTGGGTGTCAAATTAAAAGGTATGGTTGTGGCGGCGGCAGCGGTGTGCTCCGTCGCGTTTGGCGCAGCGGTCTATGACGAGCCGGGGGTGATTGCGCCTCCGGTGGATGGTCGTTTGATGTTTGGAAACGGCTATGTTCTCGGGGCGTTCGTCGGCCCGCTGGAGATGCCGGAAAAGCCGATCTACAAGGTACACCACAAGCTCAGCCGTCTCTGGATGGGATATTCTACTCCGCCAAACCTCGGAATCGGCCTCACTCCGGTCATCACCGACACGAAGACCGGCAAGGAATGGGTTGTCGGCGGGGCGGATCGCTACCGGTTTGAAGACGGCGTGATGATTCTGGAAACGGAACTGCCGATCGGAACGGTGACCACCGAAACCTACGGCCTTTGGCAAAAGCCGGTCTTTGTCCGCCGGTTCCGCTTTGAGCCGAAAAACGGCGATGCCTCCCGCTATAAAATCTCCACGACGACCAGCCTCTTTGCGGAACACTCCAACGCCAAGCCCGATGAAAACGACAAGGAGGCGATGCACTTCTACAACGCCTATCCGGAAGAGCGCGAGCGTCCAGTCGGTTATACCTTCCCCGCGAAAGAAACCCTCACCTATGCCAATCGCCATGTCTATTGGAACTATGATGATTCGCGCTACCGGAAAGTTGCACTAACTGTGGCTGAGCCGACGGCGGAAAT
>JBDLHZ010000275.1:0-3865 GCA_039715135.1 Verrucomicrobiota bacterium | reverse complement strand
AAGTTTCGGGGCAACGGACGACACCTGGTCGAAGTGGTGGCTGTTCAGGGTGGTGTTTGCGATATCGATCAGCCTCGTCGTGCTGGTCTGGTTCCTCTATGGCGGCATGCGCAACCTCAAGGAATTGTTCCACACCCTGAAGACCGCCGAGCGCAACGACCTGGACGACGGCCGGGTGGTCGGCCATCACAGTCTCGCCGATGAAGAGACACCCGAGGATATCAAATAGTTCCAGAGTCAACCTGGCAGTTGGCTACTAGTGTTGAACAAGAAATGAAAGAAAATATCATGAGAAAAAGAAAACTGTTCTGTTCACACGGGTTAGCCGTGCTGGCCGCATTGCTTTGCACCACGGCGTTGCGCGCTGAGATCGTCGATGGCTGGAAGGTGAATCCGAAGGATGCTTCCGATCCGTTGTTCTTCAAGGGCTGCGACGGCAAGGTTCTGCATGTCCTGAACGGCATCGGGCCGGTATTTCACGACGACGAGGAAGGGGCCTTCGGGCCGGAGGACTACACCGTGAAGCTGCTCGGCGTGTCCGACGAGGAGGGCTTCAAGGTGATGCGCTGTCGAGCCTCCGAAGAGGATTTTTCCGCCGAGTACACCTTGAAGTTCCGCAAGCTCGCTGACGGTGCCATGGAGGTGGTCGCCGAGGGCGGGAAGAACGTGGAAGCTTTCCAGTGCGGCAACATCACGGGCGAAAACGAACCCTTCAAGCAGTTCTACATGGGCCATCGCGAGACCGAGCCCTGGCTGCACAACGACAATTGGCCATCTCTGATTTACTGGCCCGACGGCGGACTCTATTTCTACGGCTTCTGGGATGCCGACGAGACCCATGCCGCCACCTATGCCCGGCGCTCGAAGGTGAAACAAAGCCTGCTCATCGAGGAGCCGTCAATCAGTTGCGATTCAAACTATGCGGTCTTGACGGACGGCAGCCGTCCGGCCCTGAAGGAAAGGTATGTCATCCGGGCGGCGACCGATATGTGGGAGGCCTATGGCCCTGCAAGGCAGAAGCCGAGCGAATATGCCGAAGAGCTCTCGGAAATGGTGTTCAACGACGTGTGGAGCGGCAATTTTGCGGCCCATGCCTTCTATATGGATTGGCTGAAGCAGGTGACGGCCGACCGCGTGAAGTTCCTTACGATTTGCCAGCAATGGGGGCGGCTGGGATTTGATGATGGCAACCCCGATTTCTACCGTCGGCCTGACCATGTGAAGCCGGATGCCCGGTACGGCACCAATCAGGAGCGCGACGACATGTTCAAGGCGGCAAAAGAGCTAGGGCGTTTCGGTGTCAGGTTCAATTATGTGCTGATGCTCCATCCGCAAAATTCATATTCCTACCAGAAGGGGCTGTTTGGGAAACTGGTCAAGAGCGATGGAAGCCCCGGAGGATTCAATGATGTCCGAACCATGCTGCCCTTGCTGACGCGGCAGGACACGGAGGTGCATGAGGATTTCCAGACCTCCGCCGTGTTCCACGACCAGTGGGCCAGCGCCGGAGCCGGATATCCCTACAATACGTTCGATGCCGATGTTCCCGGGGCGGGAACGCTTTCCGCCACCCGCCAGGCCATGCGCAATGTTTGCAAGGCCGCCAAGGAAATCCATCAGGGGCCGATGGGCAGCGAAACGCTCAACGGCGAGTTTTTGATGGGCGAGTTTGTGGATACTGCCGACTTCGGCATATTCGCAGGCGAGCACCGCTATGACTTCACCCCGGAATACAAGCTTCGCCGTCTGCATCAACTGACGACAACGCATTCCATGGGGCTGGGCTATCGTTTCTTCGCCGCGCCGTGGGAAAAGGGGTGGGCAAAGGGCCCTTCGTGGTACAGCTATTTCAACGAGGATGAAATGCTCGACAACTACCGGGCCTGCGAAGTCCTGTATGGCAACGGGGCCTATTTGTTCTTTTATGCCGACCGCATGCGGATGGTGCATGCGTTGACGGAGTGCTTCACCGTCGGCGTTGCCCAGCGCCACTATGCCCTGCAGCCGGTGGATTATGTCAAATACGGCAAGGAGCGGCGCTGGAAAACCTTCGGAAAGATTCTCCACAAAGCCGAAAGCATCAGTGAAATCCAAGAATGGTACAAGCGGTTCCATATCCGCTACGCCAATGGCTGCCATGTCTGGGTGAACCGCGATCCGGAGCCGCTTACGGTGCGGACAGAGGACAACCGCACCTTCAAGCTGCCCAAGGATGGCTGGCTGGTCTATACCGAGGACGGCAACCTGACCGCCTATACCGCCTTGTACAACGATCCGGTTGTCGCCGGCCATAAAACCCGTGTGGACTTTTGCGAGGACAAGTCGCGCGGCATCCGCTATGCCAACCCGCGCAAGGCCATCGACTTCATGGGGGTTGCCAAGCCGACCGTCTGGATCGACGGCAAGATCCACTATGTTCTTGAAGAGCCGGAAACAAGCTTTTTCAAGGCCTATCGCAAAACCGTCGAATCGAAAATCGACCAGCCGCTGGTTTCCGAGGACTTCGACAAGATCCAAATCAATAAACGCCCCGATGGGTGGGCGTCCTGGCGGGGCGGCACCTTTGCCCATGCCGCCAAGTCGGATGACGGCGGAAACATCCTCCAGCTCATTGATACGGACAAGCAAGACCCCGCCAATCGCGAGTTTTATCCGACCGTCATGATCCCCTTCATGGACAAGGGGGAAGAGGTCGAGATACATGCCCGGCCGCTGACCATCAAGATGAAGATGAAATGCGCCAAAGGCAGCGATGGGCTGAATATATTCGTTGCGTGGAAGGGTTTTCAGAAAGGCGATCTCCGGGCAACCGGGCAGACTTCAGGTTTGACTGTGCGCGATGGGACGCTGTGGGCCTCCAATACCTATGGCGAGGACAAGGCCATTGCCGATATCCGGCCCGGCGAGTGGTACGAGGTCGAAATGCATATTCCGGCCGGCGCTTCGACTTGGTGGGTTCCGGGCATGAGTAAGGAAAAGGGGTTTCCGCAAACAGAACACACCAGTGGCCCCTGGCAGGTGACCGTCAGGCAGGGCAAGCAGGTCAAGACCGTTCAATTGGATGGTTTCAAGAGGAGCGCAAAAGGCTACGCTCGCTTGGTCATTCAAGATAAAGGCTGGGATAAATCCCAGTTTTCCATAGAAAACGTAGTTGTGAGCACGGATTAGTTTGCCAGTGATGTTTTGGATATGTTGCGTTCTTTTAGGCGCGAGCTTGTCAAGAATGAAAAAGTTAAAGGAGAAAAGCAAAACGTGAATTCAAATGATAAGTGCAATTCCAATGGGAGGGAAAATGATATCTTCATTTTCTCTTACCAAAATGAATCCCCAGCCAAAGGAACTGCACCATAAAAAAATACAGCCACCTGTCTAACGAGGAAAGATATTTTATTCACGTCTCATTGCGGTAACGCTCAGCCTCATTGTGCTGGTCTGGTTCCTTTATGGAGGCATGCGCAACCTCAAGGAGCTGTTCCAGACCTTGAGGACCGCCGAGCGCAACGATCTGGACGACGGCCGGGTTGTCGGTCGCCACAATCTGACGGATGAATAGGGGGCTCTTCCGGGTTTTCACAGTCACGGAGATACGGAGGGGAGCGGAAAAATTTTTTGGCCTGTGCCAGAGGCGCTTTGATGTAGCAACGCTTCACCCCGCAGGGGAAAGCGTTCTCCGCTCGCACGGCACCGCTTTCCCCTGCGGGGTGAAGCGGTACTACACCGGGCAACAGATGGAACCTTGTTTTGGTTGCGAGATTAGTGCCGATTGGTGAAAATTAGTGGTTAAAGACATAGGGAGTAAAAAGGTATGGAAAAACGTAGTGTATTGAAAAAAACAGGTCTTTTGGTTTTGGGGTTGCAGTTGGCT
>JBDLHZ010000274.1:0-3870 GCA_039715135.1 Verrucomicrobiota bacterium | reverse complement strand
TTGTCGCCGGAGTGCGGGTGGGCGGGGTTACGTCGAGCGTCGCCGTCTTTCCATCGTCCGCCACCTGCAGGGTCAGCGAAACTTCGCCGAAGCGGGTCAGCGCCTTGTCGATCTTGAGCGTTGCGCCCGGCTTGAGCCAGGTCGGCGGAAGCCCTTCGAACAGGTGCAGCTCATCATCGCGCTCGAAGACAATCAGGTGGAGGATCAGGCGGATAAACTCGGCGCTGGCCCAGTTGTGCGGCATGTCGCCGACATAGTGGGGTTCCGGATGATCGATCGGACGCTGCTCTTCGCGCCAGGCCAGCAGCGGCGAGGCGTGGTTGGCAAAGGCATAGGCCGTCTTGGCCGCTTCGACCCCGTCGCCGGCGGCGAGCTGCGTATGGGCGAAGAACGATCCGGCATAGCCCCACAATCCTTCGGGATCCCAACCGGTTCCCAGAACCAATCCTTCGCAGCGGTTGGCGGACAGGTTTGCAAGATTGCCGACCAGAATCGGATCGTCCTGCTCGAAGATCAGCCCCGGATAGGCGGCATGCATAAAGCCCCACTGTCCCCGCTGCGGCTCGCAGATCAACGGGCGCGTCATAGGAACCGGCAACATGCGGTTTCCAAATTCGTCCGTAATCATATCGCGTTCGGCCAGTGTACGGAAGCGCGCCCACAGCTCGTCATATTCCTTCTGCCAGTCCTTGGCCAGATCCGGAAGATTCATTTGGTTCGCCATTTGAACCGCCGACTTCAATCCAACCAGCAACCAGTACGGATTGGTATATTCATGGTCGAAGTTCAATCCACCATCGGAATAGCCCGGCGGAATAAAGTCGTAGGAGAGTGCATTCGGATCCTGACGCGAGCGCTCGCGCAACACCGGATAAAAGTTCATCACCTTTTCCACCACGGGCCACTGGGCTTTCAGCCATTCATCATCGCCCGTAAGCTGGGCGTGGCGGTTGATGATCCAAAGGATGATGCCGTTTTCCTTCCAGAACTTGGCGATCTTCTCGAACGACCCGTCTTCGTTCTGGTAGGTGAGCATATGCTGTACGCCGGCGCGGGTTTCTTCCGGGCGGTTCAGGTGGGTGATCGATTCCAACAGGAATGCGCCGTCCACAATCCAGAGCCCACGATATTGGGTCGGCCCCACCTGGAACGACGGCAGCCCATTCTTGATTTCACGTGCCTGGTAGATGTTGCGGATCGCGGCATCGATCTGCGCCTGGATATTCGCATCCGGCACCTGAACCACGCCGTACGGAAGGTCGAGGTTGTTCCAGAATTTGCGCGCATTTTTCAGCGCCTTGCGCGCTTCTTCCACGCTCCATACCTGCCCCTTGGCATTGCTGCCGACTGACACCGCAAAAGTTTCGCTCTTCCCGGCCTTCAGTGTCACCTTTGGCAGCTGAACCAGCATCGCGCGCAGTTCTTCCTTCATGCCGACCGGTTTGTGCGAGCTGTTTACCGTGCGCCAGTTGCGGATCGAAACCGTTTCGGAAGTTTCGTCCCACGCCAGCTTATGCGTGGACTTTACGCGGATACGCGGCTTGACTGTCTGTGCCGACGAACCGGTGTTGCGCAGGGTAACGAGCATCAGATCCGTGCGCGGCGGGCCGGTAAACTTCGGTGGCGCGGCGGCTCCGCTCGGCGCAAAAGCCTCAGCCAGATGATTGGCCTTACCGGCGAGAATATCCGTCTTCGGCGGCATTTCATCAAACACCCACAGCCCGGACAGGATCACATTTTTATCCTTTGCGCCAGGAGCCGCAACCACCTCGATATCAATGTTTCCGTCGCCGGTGGTATCCGTCGCCTCAACCTCGACCAGCAGAACCCCGTTCTTCCCGACCTCGGCCACCGGATCCACGACCTTCTTCACCACGCCGTCAACCTTTAGTTCCATCACACGCTGGCCGGACTCGCCCCAATACCCTTCACAGAACCCAAACACCACCGTGCCCCTACGCCCGGCAAAACGATAGCGCAGCGGCTGATTCCAACCGATTTCCGCACTGGCAAATTCAAAATCGCCCCCACCCTTCGGCGCGGCAAATCCCATCCGGATTTCCGGGGAACTCAGCGGAGTAATCTTCGACTGATCCGTCGTACTTTTCGACCCCTGAAGATCCGACATGGATTTAACCGACTGATCCGTCACCGCAAAAGACTCGGCCGACATTTCAATCTCGCCCCATTGCCACACCGTCGTTACCACCGGCACCTTCGGAGTTTCCAGCGTCTGGGTAATCCATTCGCCCGAGCCGTCGGTCGGTTCAAAATCAATGCGCGTGCCGAACCGGTCTAATGGTCCCGGATAGTCATAGAGCAGTTCCCCGCCCTTATCGACGATGCTCTTCTGCCAGTCGTCCGGCAGCCCGATCGCCGTTTGCCACTTGCCGGGCTTGTAGCGGTGATCCAGCACGAAGGCGTCGTCGGCGACGGCAACCCATGAAACAGCAACCAAAGCGGCTGCAACCATTCTATTCGTTCCCAGCTTAAACATTGTACCCCCTCAAAATTCCGGGATCATCCGCCGTCGCCAAGGCTATGGCGGGACAAGCCGATCCCGGCTACACTATTTCTGACTCTTTCTCTAAAACTGTGGGTGAAGCCTTTCGAGTGCTCCACCACTCAACGCTTTCCCCTTCGGGGTGAAGCGTTCCTACACCCGGATTCTCTCGGAAACGGTGTAGCAACTTCCGAAACGCAACGTAGCATGGGCATCCTGCCCATGATTCACGGGCAAGATGCCCGTGCCACGAAACATCATTCAGGTTAATTTCTCATTACACCTTTTCCAACGAAAAATCGCCCCGCAAATACGGGGCGATTCCGAAGCGCCCCGAAGCTTTGGGGCGCACTCCATACTTTTCCTTTACTCCCCCTTAACACGGTAGAAGGATTTTACCTGGTCTACCTCGGCCGTAACCGTTAGTTCCCCTCCGTTTCCGAAAACCGTCGTATTGGTCGTCCAGTCACCACCAATCACTAGATCATCCTTGGTTTCAAGCACATACTGATACTCGGCGCTTGCCGAGGTCCAGGTGATGGCCACCGCGTTCGTTCCCGCCAGCTTGGCGATTGAAATCAAGCCAATCTCCGGGATGGGAGGGTTTTCCCCATCCAGTGCGGCGATGGCTTGGATACCGTTGCCCCAACCGTAATAGTCGCCGGCTACAACAGCAGTGCCGCTCCAGTTCCACTCGACAATGCCGTTATGCTTTGCTGCATAAACCTGTCCGACGACATCAACGGCAAAGCTATAGTTCGTGCTGTCACCATGATGACCCTTATATGCTGCCGTACCGGCATCGAAGAGATGGACGCCATTCGGATGGGCAGCCCACATTCCATCGCCGGTGATTACGATATCCTGGACCGGGTTCGGGTTGGCTGCATCGCCACCGGTATAGGAAAAACCGATATCGGTATAGTTGGTGCCATCCCACGTCAGGCTGTTCACGCCATCGAACTTGCCGTAGCGGACAACATCGTCGGTGCCAACATAGATCGCGCTTCCGTTGGCATAGGCGCCGCCCATATACTTGATCTGGGTGAAATGGGCTCCATCGAACTCCCATGCGGAAACACCGTCGTGCTGGACGCAGTGGATTATTCCATTGCTATCCACCGCGACATCCCTGGCATCGAACCCGTAACCATCGGTACCCGTCCAGCCGATTGCGATGTAGTTAGTGCCGCCCGAATAGATCCACGCATTGATACCGCCACCACTTCCGGTGCCGGTAGACCTTGAAGAGTAGATGGTGCCATCCGGCGCAATGGTAACACCACTCGCATCAGGGAAGCTGTATGTTCCGCCGCTGCCGATGGTGTCCGTTGCCGGATCGTAGCTGTAGTAGCGCAGGCCGTTGG
>JBDLHZ010000273.1:0-3871 GCA_039715135.1 Verrucomicrobiota bacterium | reverse complement strand
CTCTGTGGCAATGCGCTCAAGCGCGAGGGTGGGGGATGCCATTTCCCGGTAGAGCAGCTTTGCGAACAGTCCGCTCTCCCCTTCGCTGAAGATGCGGTGGAGGAGGGCTTGGGCGAAGCTGTGCAGATAGCTTTCCAGAAATGGGTTTTCCGGGAGAGACCCATCGATGGGGTAGGCTTCGGCGGCTATGGAAAAGGCATGTCGCCAGACTTCGTCGTAGAGTTTTTCCTTGTCGCCAAAATAGTAGTTTACCGCCGCAATATTGGCATTGGCCACCTCGCAGATCTCCGCCACGGTGGCGTCACGGAACCCCTTTTCGGCAAAGACCTCGCATGCGGCCTTGAGCAATCGCCCTTTGGTTGTCGATGTTTTGGACATGTTTAAAACACTCATTTGAAATGAATGTTTTAAACATAGCGCCCCGGTATTTTTTGTCAATGGCGGATTTTCTGTTTCTGCCGCCTATAATCCGTAGGCCGAAAGATCGACACCGAACCCTTTCAGCGCGTCGAGATAGGGTTGATAACGCTCCTTCAGGCCGTTGAACTGATCGGTGTACTCGGTCAGCTGGGCCTTCAACGCCTTTCCTTTTTCGCCAAGTGCATCGGTCATGGACAGGCTCTTGACCTTATCGGTCAGCGCCGCAATCTGATCTTTTTTCTCCAAGATCACATCCTTGTACTTGTCCGCATAGGCCAGCACCTGGGTTTTGTCGAAACCGGCCACCTTTTGCTTGATCTCTTCAACCGACTGGTTCAGGTCGCCCATCACATCCTCCGCCTTCACGGTAAAGGAGCTTACCGCCTCCGTTGCCTGCTTGGTTGCCTCCTCGGCCTTCTCCGTTACTTCCGCAGTCTTCTCTGTGACCGCCACAGCCGTCTCCTGCGTTTTTTCCACGACTTCCTCGGCGCTCATTAGTTCCGTGGTGCCATCTTCGTTCCGCTTGCAGCCCGCGTTCAGGACCAGTACAGCCGCCAAAGCATAGAATACAACTTGTTTCATTCTACTATCCTCCTCGGTTAAAGGTTACTCTCTTCCAATGCGCAGGAAAGTGTAGCGAAATCACTGAACCTGTACAGCCAAATCCAAATCCAAACCCAGCAGCGCCGTTTTTTCTTTTTTGCATCGGGAAGGCGCGATACCGTCCAAACCATGGCACGCGAAACCATCAAGATTCTCGGCATCGACACCTCCCTGCGTTCGACGGGCGTGGGGATCATCGAAGCCAAAGGTTCCGAACTGCGGGCGGTAGCCTATGGCCGCATCCAAAACAAGCCCAAGGTGCCGCATTCCCTCTGTCTGGAAAACATCTTCAATTCGATCACGGATTTGGTCGAGGAACATTGCCCCGGCTGCGCCGCCATCGAAGGCGCCTTCTTTGCCAAAAACGCCAATACAGCCATGGTACTGGGGCAGGCGCGTGGCGTGGCCATTGCGGCCTGCGCCAAGAAGGGGCTGGAGATCAGCGAGCACTCGCCGCGCAAGGTCAAGCAGGCGCTTGTAGGAACGGGTACGGCTCAAAAGGACCAGGTGGCCAAGATGGTGGTGCGGCTGCTCAATCTCGCCGAGCAACCACAGGAGGATGCCGCCGATGCACTCGCCATCGCCATCTGCCACTACCACCAGCTCTCCCTGCCGGAAGAGCTTCGTGCCAAGCGGATCTAATTCGTAACGAGTAATGCGTAACTCGTAATACGCAGGGTTCCATGCATCGAAAGTTACGCATTACGAATTACTCGTTACGGATTACGCTCCCTACCAATTCTCGCCAAGCACTTCGAAGTGCGCCTGCGGATGTGCGCAGGCGGGGCACATGGCGGGCGCTTCTTCGGCTTCGTGGATGAATCCGCAGTTGCGGCAGCGCCATACCACCTTGCCGTCCTTCTTGAAGACCTTGCCTGCGTTGAGGTTGTTCAGCAGGTCGTTGTAGCGCTTCTCGTGTTGCTTTTCGGCAATGCTGATTTTCTCGAAGACCACGGCGACAGCCTCGAACCCTTCCTCGCGCGCCTTGGCGGCGAATGCCGGATAGATTTCGCTCCACTCCTCGTTTTCGCCCCCGGCGGCGGCTTCGAGGTTCTCGGCGGTCGTTCCGATCACACCGGCCGGGAAGGATGCGGTGACTTCCACCACGCCGCCTTCAAGGAACTTGAAGAAGCGCTTGGCGTGTTCCTTTTCCTGGTTGGCGGTTTCGGTGAAGATGTCGGCAATCTGCACGAGACCTTCCTTCTTGGCCGCACCCGCAAAGTAGGTGTAGCGGTTGCGCGCCTGCGATTCGCCTGCGAAGGCTTTCAGCAGGTTCTTTTCGGTTTCGGTTCCTTTGATGTTCGGCATGTTATTGCTCCCTTGGTTGGTTGTTTCCACAGTTATGGCAGACGCCGCGAACCTGCAGATGCAGGGACTCTGCGTTGCCGAGATTCTCAATGCCTTCCGGGAGGGGAGGCTCTTCGTTCAAATAAAGATCGGAAATCAAGCCGCACTTGGTGCAGACAAAGTGGTGGTGGATATCGCGGTTGGCGTCATAGCGCGCACGGCTGCCGGCCGGGTCGACGCGGCTGACAAGTCCCATCCCCTCCAGCGAGGCGAGGGTGCGGTAGACCGTGTCGTGCGAGACGGTCGGCAATTTTTCGCGCACGCGCTTGAAAATGGTTTCCACACCGGGATGCTCCTCGGTCTGCGCCACCACGCGGAAGATTTCCATGCGCTGGTGCGTCATGCGCAGTCCGTCTTCCCTGCAGGCTTCCTTTAGCTGCTCAAGCCTCTGCTCCACTTCAACTGGATCAATGGTATTCATTGTTTTACAGAAGGCCGCAAAGATCGCCAAGGGTGCTTTCTTTGCGAACTTTGCGTTCTTCTGTTGGGTTCCTACGCATGTTTGATGTTGGTGTGGTTAGAGATTTCCGAGTTGGTGGTGAAGAGGTCGCTTGTGCCGAGTGCATGCACATCGTCGTGGCCGGTGATGCGCGCGAAGGTTTTCAGCTCTTCGGTGCAAACCGTTAAATAGTTGGCCAGCCGCCGGGCGGATTGGTCGACATCGAGCCGCTTGCGCAACTCGGGGTCCTGCGTGGCGATGCCGAGCGGGCAGCGGCCGGTGTTGCACATGCGGTATTGCTGGCAGCCGATCGCCATCATGGTGGAACTCGCAACGGCGACGGCATCGGCGCCCATGGCCAGTGCCTTGGCGAAGTCGGACGAAACGCGCAGGCCGCCGGTAATGATCAGTGCGATCCCATCGGTATTGCGCGTGTCGAGAAACTTGCGCGCTCGGTATAGTGCATAGATGGTCGGGACGGAG
The DNA here is from genome assembly GCA_039715135.1 of Verrucomicrobiota bacterium. GTDB lineage: Bacteria > Verrucomicrobiota > Kiritimatiellia > Kiritimatiellales > Pontiellaceae > Pontiella. Next base: position 579 of record JBDLHZ010000273.1, on the reverse strand, counting down.
GTTGCCGCCTTGATATATTTCGGGGCGGAGCCGGTTGCTCCGGTGCGCCCGTCAATGGTGATGAAGTCCGGCCCGGCCGCCAAAGCGACTTCAAGATCGTCCTCGATATGTCCCGCTGCCATTTTTATGCCGATCGGCCGACCTTCGGACACCTTTCGCAGCCAGTCGACCTTTGCCTTCAGCTCCTCCCCGGATTGGATGTCGTGGAAGGTGGAGGGGCTGTGGATGTCTTCGCCGGGCGTGCGGCCACGCACGGCGGCAATCTCGTCGGTCACCTTGTTGCCGGGCAGGTGCCCGCCCATGCCGGGCTTGGCGGACTGGCCGATCTTGATTTCGATGGCATCGGCCTTTTTGAGGTTTTCCTCGTCCGCGCTGTATTGGTTCGGTACGTACTCGAAGATATATTTGTGCGCCAGTTCGCGGCTTTCGGGCAGGTTGCCGCCTTCGCCGGAGCACATGCCCGCGCCGACCATGCCGCTGCCTTTTGCCAGTGCCATCTTCGCCTCTTTCGAAAGCGCACCATACGACATGTGCGAAACCATCATCGGCGTTTCCAGCTCCATCGGCTTGGCGGCGTTT
>JBDLHZ010000272.1:0-3889 GCA_039715135.1 Verrucomicrobiota bacterium | reverse complement strand
CCCTTTTCCGACCACTGGATGCGCGTGGTCACCCAAAAGAGGCCGGGCCGCTCCTCTTCGTCGACCATCAGGATTTCGCGGAACCAGGTGTAGCCCTCGACATCCTCGAAGTCACCCGATTCGGAAAATTCCTCCATGTCCACGCTTTCAATGGGGTTTTCAATGTCGACGCGCTGAATCAACCCGCGTGCCATCTCGCGGTTGCGGGCGGTGCGCACCACCGCAAGGCAGCGCGACATGGCCAGCATCATCGACGACACGCCGACGCTGAGGATGACCAGGGCAATGAGCACTTCGATCAGTGTCATGCCCTTTTTGGATGCGGGGATGCTTCTCATAAACAGGGTTGGATGTTTCCAGTTCGCATGCGTTAAATAAAGACAAACATGCCAGCCTTTTTATTGTGTGCCGCGCACCGGCAAATGAATCGAGTTGATTTCGTATCGGTTGCGAAACATCCCACCATCTCGCGTTTACGAGGTAATATGATCTTATGCGCATATGCGCATAAGATCATTTGATGCAGGATAAAACGAGGTTTTTGTTTGCATCCAGACGATGGTTAGGATATTCCATGCTAAAGTGCTTTATATGCTATGGCGGTTGATGTCGTCAATTTCGGCCGCCTGCCGATGAAAGCAATGCAAACGGGTGATGGAGACAATATTCTATGATACAAGTAGCTGAAATAACGCGTGAAGAAAAAGAACCCTATATGGAAGATGCAATGAATGGACCTGTGATCGTTGGCAATGCGTTGCCGGACATGCCATGGGAGGAAAAGCCTGCTGGTTGCGACCATGTAATCTGGCGCTACAGCCAGAACCCGCTGATCGGCCGGAACCCGATTCCGTGCGCGCACGGGATCTACAATAGTTCGGTTGTTCCGTTCGAGGATGGCTATGCCGGTATTTTCCGCGCCGACTACCATTCGGCCGTGCCTTTCCTGCACGTCGGTTTCAGCAAGGATGCGCTGGACTGGGACATCAGCCATGAGAAGATCGACTTCCAGCGCATCGATGAAGGGATCGAGGAGATTGGCTGGGCGTACGATCCGCGTGTGTGCAAGGTGGACGATGAATACATCATTACCTGGTGCAACAAGTTCGAGGGGTGCCCGACGATCGGTATCGGAACAACCAAGGATTTCAAGACGTTCCAGCAGCAGGAAAACGCGTTTTTGCCGTACAACCGCAACGGCGTGATGTTTCCGCGCAAGATTAACGGAAAATATGCCATGCTGAGCCGCCCGAGCGATGGCGGCCACACGGCGTTTGGCGATATCTACTACAGCGAAAGCCCGGATCTGACCCACTGGGGCAAACATCGCCACGTTATGTCGAGCGATGCCGACTATTGGTGGGAGTCCACCAAGATCGGTGCAGGCCCAACCCCGATTGAAACCACCGAGGGGTGGCTGCTCTTCTATCACGGTGTTGTCGGCACCTGCAACGGGTTCATCTATTGCATGGGTGTTGCACTGCTCGATCTTGACGAGCCGTGGAAGGTGCTCTACCGCGCCAACCGCAGCATGCTCACGCCGGAGATGGAATATGAATACGCCGGCCGCGTGCCGAACGTGATCTTTCCCTGTGCGGCCCTCTGCGATGCCCCGACCGGCAGGATCGCAATCTACTACGGCTCCGCCGACACCTACACCTGCGTTGCGTTCACCCAAGTCGACGAGGTGATGGACTACATCAAGAAAAACTCTCGGGTTTAAGACGTGTTTCAGCCGCGAATAGATGCAAATCCAGAGGAGGGTGTAGTATCGTTTAACCCCGGCAGGGGAAAACGATGTTGTATCCGCAATGCCGACCGCAACGCTTTCCCCTTCGGGGTGAAGCGATTCTACACCAAATAGAGCTTCTTTTGATGATGAAAGATCAAGACCATCTGGGTTTAGAAGCCCGGGTTCCAGAACCCGCCTCCGCGATCAAGGATCACGGCTACATTCCTGAAAATGCCCTTGCGATGAAAGGAGTGGCATGAAGGAAATGACCTCAAGGGAGCGGGTGCTGGCTACACTCGATTTCGAGCCGGTGGATCGGCTTCCGAAGGATCTGGGCGGCATGGCATCGACGGGCATCAGTGCATTTGCCTATCCAAAGCTGGTGGAGGCGCTGGGCCTGCCGTACCGGAAGCCGCGCGTGTACGACACCTACCAAATGCTGGCCTATCCCGATGCGGACGTGCTCGATGCGCTGGGCTGCGATGTGGCCTGCATCTACTGGGGCTCCACCAATGAGCTGCCCGAAGAGGACAAGTGGCACGATTTCGACTTTAACGGCCGCCTCGATGCGCAGGTGCGTTATCCGGAAGATTTTGAAGTGCTTAAAGATGGTACCATCACCCAGCCCAGGCATGGTTTGACCATGCCGCCATCGAGTGTGGTTTTTGACGAGGCACACGGTGGGCAGAGTCTGGATTATGACAGCTGGCCGCATCCTGATCTCGACGAGCTGCGCAAGGATCTGGAGGTGGGACTGCTTTCGGATGAGCAGGTTCAGGAGATTGTCGATCACTGCAAGCTGGTTCGCGAGTCGACCGACCGGGCTATCTTTTTTAATGGTCCGATTATGATTGGAACAGCGATTGGCGGCTGGGGCGGCATGGGCATTTATCCAATGTTCTGCATGCTGGAACCGGAGCTTGCAGAGGAACTGCACGAGCTGACGACGGAATATGCCGTGAAGCAGGTCGAGCGGCTGCTTCCGGCCATTGCGCCCTACATCGATATTGTGATGATGGCCAGCGACGACTGGGGTACGCAGACCTCGCTCATTGCCTCGCCGGATGTGTATGAGGAACTTTTCAAGCCGTATCAGCGGCGGGTGAACGAGGCTTGCCACCGGGTGGCGCCGGAGGTGAAAACCTTCCTGCACTCTTGCGGTGCAATCTATCCAATTCTCGACGGCATCATCGAGGCCGGATTCGATGTCATCAATCCGATCCAGTGGTCGGCCGGCGGCCATTCCTACAAGGAGTGGAAGGACAAGTGCCGTGGCCGCATTGCCATGTGGGGCGGGGGAGTCAACTCGCAGGGAACCCTCCCGCTGGGCAGCGTTGAGGATGTGGCCAGGGAAGCCGGTGAAGTTTCGGCCTATCTCGCGCAGGACAGTGGATATGTCTTCAACAACATCCACAACATTCTCGCCGAGATCGAGCCGGAAAAAATCATCGCCATGTACAAGGCCGCTTCATAATGGGATTCAAACCACGAAATACACCAAATACACGAAAGCAGGTTCTTCAGGGAAGTTTCGTGTGATTCGTGTATTTCGTGGTTAAGAAGGAGAGATGGATGGGGATGAGGAAGATTGATCAAAAGCCGGCACCGTTGTTCAGCAAGATTGCCTGGGGAATGGGCGGCTTACCGGAAATGCTGGCGAACAACGCGATCCTCGTGCTGGTCTACCAGATCTACAACATTGAGCTGGGGCTCAACCCGATGTGGATCGGGGTGGCGCTGATGATCAGCCGTATTCTCGATGCCGTTACCGATCCGCTGATGGGCAACCTGACTGATAATACCCGCACCAAGTGGGGGCGTCGGCGGCCTTGGATTCTCCTTGGCGCGGTCATTATGAGCGTCTTCTTCGCCATGATCTGGTTGATTCCGCCGGGGCTGGGCCAGATGGGGCTGTTTGCGTGGTTTGCAACGATGACGGTTTTGTTCTACATCGGCTTCACAATCTTCATTATTCCCTTCGGCGCGCTGGGGCTTGAGCTGGAACTCGACTATGACCTGCGTACCAAGCTGCAGGTTTTCCGCCTTTTCCCGTCGTTCGCGGGCGGCTTTGTGCTGCCGTGGCTCTACAAGATGACGCTCTCCGACTGCTTTGCGCACGAGACGTTGGCAACGGCGGTAAACGGCGTGCGCTATGTC
>JBDLHZ010000271.1:0-3929 GCA_039715135.1 Verrucomicrobiota bacterium | reverse complement strand
GGCTAACACGTTGTTGCTGGGCATACTCTTCGCGCAGAAGGACAAGACGCTGATGGAGCAGGCCCCCGCGCCGGCGGCACAGCCCGCAGCCATGCAGACCCAGCCGGTCGATGCCATTGATCTGGTTCTTCCGACAGAAGAATCGGCCGATGCGGAACCGCAAGAGGAAATGTAACCCTCGTCGTCGGCAATTGCAAAAACCCTCTTTGCCAGACCGGCAGGGAGGGTTTTATTTATACAGGATGCACTTGCAGGAATGTGTATTGCTGAATGGAACCGGTTCGGGATAGGCAAGCGAGCAATCGGGGTTGGCTTTCGGGCAGCGCGGGTGGAAGTGGCAGCCCTTCGGTGGGTTGATCGGCGAGGGGACATCGCCTTCTAGAATGATCTTCTTTAGTTTCCGATCCTTGGAAACCTGCGGGGCTGCGGAGAGCAGCGCTTGGGTATAGGGGTGCTTCGGGTGTTCGAAGATTTCCTCTGTGGTACCTTCTTCGACAATACGTCCCAGATACATGACGGAGACGCGGTCGGCCAGGTATTGCACGACGCTGAGGTCGTGTGTGATGAAAATGTACGAGAGTTCCAGTTCGCTTTGCAGGTCTTTGAGCAGATTCAGGATCTGCGCCTGGACCGATACATCGAGCGCGCTGGTGGCTTCGTCGCAGATCAACAGTTCAGGGTCTGTGCTGAGAGCCCTTGCCAGCACGATGCGCTGTCGCTGTCCGCCCGAAAACTCGTGGGGGTAGCGATGGATCATGTCGGGATTCAAGCCAACGCGCTCAAGCAAGCTTTGGGCTTTCTCCATTCGCTCTTTCCGCGATTTCCCGATTTTATGCACGACCATGCCTTCGGTAATGATGTCGCCGATGGGTTGGCGGGGATCAAGGCTGGAAAATGGATCCTGAAAGACAAATTGGATATTCCGGCGCATGGTCTTCATGGCCCTCTTATCCAGGCTAGCCAAATCGCTATCCTTGAAACGCACCGTTCCACCCGTCGGTTTGAGCAGTTGGATAATGCTTTTTCCAACGGTTGTTTTTCCACAGCCGGACTCGCCAACCAGCGCCAGTGTTTCGCCCTTGTGAAGCTGGATCGACACGCTGTCAACGGCCTTCACATGTCCCTTGGCTCGTCCAAGCATGCTTTTTTTCAAGGGGAAATACATTTTCAAGTCGGTGGCCGTAAGCCGAACCGTGTCGGTGTCAAGCGGACTAGGCAGCGCCGCTTCGGTGCTGACTTCAATGTCGCCGCGTTCCGTGCCATCCGCAAACAAGTGGCAGGCCGCCGAATGGTTTTCGCCGATGGTGAAACCGGAAGGCGGTGTGGTTGCACAACACTCCAGACGGGCGGGGCAACGGTTTTCGAAGCGGCAGCCCGCCAGTTCCTGTGTGGCTTTGGGGACGATGCCTTCGATGGTGTCGAGTTTTTCCTTCCGATTGGTGTTCGAGGGCAGTGCCCGCATAAGCAGTTCGGTATACGGGTGGGCTGGATTCTTGAACAGCTCGTCCACCGGAGCTTCCTCGACCAGCTTCCCCGCATACATGACGCCCACCCGGTCGGCGTTCTCGCGTACGACGCCCATATCGTGGGTGATCAGCAGTATGGCGGTTCCCGTCTTTTCCTGGAGATCGGCCATCAACGAGAGAATCTGCGATTGGATGGTAACATCAAGGGCGGTGGTGGGTTCGTCGGCAATCAGCAACTTGGGTTTGCAGGCCAGTGCCATGGCAATCATGACGCGTTGCTGCATGCCGCCGGAAAGTTCGTGCGGGTAGTTGTCGAACCGCGCCGCCGGTTCGGGGATCCCGACCATATCAAGCATTTCAATCGAGTGGGTTTTTGCATCCTGCTTGTTCATGCCCTGATGTAGGCGAAAGACTTCGGATATTTGGCAGCCCACTGTAAAAACCGGGTTGAGTGCGGTCATGGGCTCCTGGAAGATCATCGAAATATCATTGCCGCGAATTTCGCGCATTTGCGCCGCAGTATGGTTGGTGATCTCTGTGCCGCAAAAGCGGATGCTGCCATTTTCAATGTAGCCCACCGATTTCGGTAGCAGCTGCATGATGGAGAGTGCGGTGACCGATTTGCCGGAACCGGACTCGCCAACCAGTGCATAGGTTTCCCCTGCGTTGATGGAAAAAGAAACTCCATCGACGGCGCGCGCCGGTCCCGCGTCGGTATGGAACCAGGTCCGCAGGTTCTTGATTCCGAGCAAGGGGGCGTTCATCCTACATTCCATCCCCGTAGCGACTACGGCTTTCGCGAACGATGCCAACGATCTCTTCAGTGGTCACCTCAAGGTCAACCCCTTCCACATCAAGCGGGGAACGGGTGTCCGTTGCCGCCTTGAGCTCGAACAGGTGTCCGTCCTTGCGGCGAATACGAATGCATTCGCCCTGATCGGCCTTGTCGAGTAAGGCGGCCATGTTTTGGCGGGCTTCCGAATAGGTATACACTTTCATAATCACACCTCCAGCACTTCAATGCACATTGCCGCAGCCATGCGGGCCATCTGCCGGTCAAGCGTCAACAGGGGAGCCTTGTAGCGCATCGCACTTGTCAGCAAATAGGCGTCATAGGCATAGATCCCGTGCTGGCCGGCAATCACCAACGATTCGTGCAGGTTGACATCCAGATACCGGACCGGAATTTCGTTGAAGACACCCAAGGCATCTTCCACCTGTTCCGGCGTTGCACGCCCGCGCTTCAGCATCGCTGAAAACGCATTGCCGATTTCCCAATAAACCGACTTCGGTGCAATCAAGGAAAATCCATCCACCAGCCGGATGAGCTTTCCTTTTTCAGGCTCGTTGGCAATCACGGCGATTAAAGCGGATGTATCGATCAGGATATTCTTCATGCCCGGAAACTAACAATTGTACAACTTGATGTCAATGCCACGGAAACATCTTTGCGCACTTCGTGGAATTCTGTTGGAAAATGCATGGATCAATTCCCCATTGTTTTCATTAATCCGTTGCTCACCTTTTTCTTTGTACTTTCGAGAATCTGGGGTCAAGCGCGTCGCGCAGGCCATCGCCCAGGAAGTTCATGGAAAACAGGGTCAGGGAAAATACAATGGCCGGGATGATCAGTAGCCACGGATAGGTCTCCATCACACTGGCTCCATCCTTGATAAGCAGACCCCATGAACTCTTCGGAGGCTGGATGCCAAGGCCGAGGAAGCTGAGAAAGGTTTCCATCAGCATGACTCGCGGAATGGTCAGCGTGGTGTAGACGATAATAATGCCGAGTACATTCGGGATGATGTGTTTGAAGATGATCCTTCGGTGCGATGCGCCAATGGCAGTCGCCGCTTCCACAAAGGCCTGCTGGCGCAGCGCAAGAACCTGCCCCCGGATAATCCGTGCCATGACCAGCCATTGAATTGCGCCAATGGCGGCAAAGAGCAGTACCATGTTGCGCCCGAACACCACAACCAGGATAATGACGAGGATTGTGAACGGCATGGTGTAGAGAATGTCGACGATACGCATCATGACCGAATCCAACCGGCCGCCGACATAGCCGGAAATGGCTCCGTAGGGAACCCCGATCAGCAACGAAACCGCCGTGGCGCAAATGGCAACCAGAAATGATACGCGACCGCCATAGAGTAGGCGTGTGAGAAGATCCCGACCCGAAATGTCCGTGCCGAACCAGTGCTCGGCAGATGGTCTGGATGCCCCCAGTTCCAGATCCATTTGTTCATAGGAGTAGGAGGTCAGCCATGGTGCGGCAATGGAGGCGAGAATCAGGAGAACAAGAATCACCAGTCCCGCGATGGCGGCTCTGTTTTTCTTGAGCTGCTTCCACGAGTCCGCCCATAGGGAGCTTTTCTGCGCGCCTTTATTTTTCCGGCTCATGAATGCAGCCTCGTTTTGGGGTTCAGCAAGCCAAGCAGAATATCGGCGAGGGCGTTGAAC
>JBDLHZ010000270.1:0-3942 GCA_039715135.1 Verrucomicrobiota bacterium | reverse complement strand
CCCGTAAATGCGTATATTTATTCAGGATCCGCAAATTATGTTGGTCGCGGTTGCTGGTGGGCGAACGATTTCAACGTTCAACGTTTCACTCATCTCCGCCGGCTGGTGGGTGGCCTGCAGGACGGTCTGCCAGAACCAGCTTTGCGGATCGATGGTCTTGCGCGCGCCGATCATTGGAATCGGTAGATGCACGAACCGATCGTGGTGCAGGCCGACGATCATGTTGGTCTTCCCGGCCATGGCGGCATGCACGGCGTTGCCGCCGAGCCGCAGGCAGTACATCGAGTCGTTGGCGTTGGCGGGGCGGCTGCGGATATTGTAGCTCGGGTCGAAATACTTGACGTTGATCTCCATTCCATCCGCCTTGAAGGAGTTGGTGATTTCCTCCTTCAGCAGGACGCCGATGTCGCTGAGCTTCTTGTTGCCGGATTTGTCCTTGTTGCTGGATGCCTCGAAAAGGTGTTGGCCTGCGCCTTCGGCGACTACGACTACGGCGTGTTCCTTCTTTCGCAGGCGTTCCTTGAGCACGGACAGGAAGCCGTTTTCCCCATGCAGGTCGAACGGGACTTCCGGGACGAGGCAAAAATTGACATTGCTGTTGGCCAGTGCGGCGCTGGCAGCGATCCAGCCGGACTCGCGGCCCATCAGGCGGACGAGGCCGACGCCGTTGCGGTAGGCCTTGGCCTCGGAATGGGCGTTGGTAATGATGTCCCAGGTGGCTTCAACCGCGGTCTCGAAGCCGAACGAGCGCTGGATCAGGCTGACATCGTTGTCGATGGTTTTCGGGATGCCGACCACGGCGATCGGCAGGTTTCGTTTTTTGACGCCTTCGACAATATCGCGCGCACCGCGCTGGGTGCCGTCGCCACCGATGGTGAAGAGAATGTTCACGCCGTAGTGCACCAGTGTATCGATGATGTCCTCGGTATCCTGCGCCCCGCGCGAGGATTTAAGAATCGTCCCGCCCTTTTCATGGATCTCGTCGGTGTTGTCGGTCGTGAGTTCGATGGGGTAGTGGTAGTACTTGGCCACAAGGCCTTCGTAGCCATACTTGAAGCCGAGCACGCGTTTTACGCCATAGCTTTCCAGACTACAGAAGGTCAGCGCCCGGATCACGTCGTTCAGCCCCGGGCAGAGGCCGCCACAGGTGACGATTCCGACCGTGGTCTCATTTGGGTTGAAGAACAGCTTCTCGCGCGGGCCCGCCAGCTCGAAGTATTCGATGTCGTCGATGCTTTCAAGTTGCGTCAGCTCCTTGGTGCGGTCGTTGCGGGCGATGGCCTCGCCGTTGTAGAACCGGAGAGCCTTTTCCTTTAGCGGGGAACCATGGGTCGGTTCCCCGAGTGTTTCGGCTCGGATGATCTTTGGTTTGTTCATGGGATGCTCCGTTGTGTTGAAAATATGGCCAACCTCTTTTCTATTGCGCTTCATCGGACTCGTCGGACAGGTCAGACCCGACGGAATACCTGATATTCACGGTTCCCTGGCAATCCGGGTAGCCGGGGCAACCCCAGAACGGTTTTCCGGCACGCAACGTTTCATAACCGCCATGCGGCAGCAACGGTGAATTTTCGCGACTCATGTTGACCGGTTGTGCCTCCCTAGAACTGGGAAAGGAACCGCACGTCGTTTTCGTACAGGTTCCGGATGTCGTGGATGCCGTAGAGGATCATGGTGATGCGCTCGATGCCCATGCCGAACGCGAAGCCAGTAACCTTCGAGGTATCATAGCCGACCGCTTGGAATACGTTGGGATCGACCATGCCGGCGCCGAGGATTTCGATCCATCCGCTGTTCTTGCAGACTCTACACCCCTTGCCGTGGCAGACGTGGCAGGTAAAATCGACCTCCACGCTCGGTTCCGTGAACGGGAAAAAGTGCGGGCGGAAGCGGATATTCACATCCGGCCCCATCAGTTCGTGGGCAAAATACGAGAGCGTGCCCTTCAGGTCGGCCAACGAAACGTTTTCGTCCACATAAAGTCCCTCCACCTGGTGGAAGTTGGCGCTGTGCGTGGCGTCCGGCGTGTCGCGGCGATAGCAGCGTCCCGGTGCAATGATCCGCACCGGTGGCTTGTGTTCCATCATGTACCGCACCTGCACCGGCGAGGTGTGGCAGCGCATCAGGTCGCCGTTGTCGAGATAGAACGTGTCCTGCTCGTCGCGCGACGGATGGTCGGCCGGCGTATTGAGCGCATCGAAGTTGTTCCAGACCGTTTCGATGTCGGGGCCGTCGGCCACGGTGAATCCCAGGGTTTGGAAGATTCCGGTAATGCGGTCGGTAATTTGTGTAATCGGGTGGCGCGTACCCAGCCCCTGCCACTGGCCCGGCTGGGTCAGGTCGAATCCGGCTTCGGACGATGCTCCGCCCCCCGCAAACTCCGCCTGCTTCTGCTTGATCAGCTCCGTCAGCTCGTTCTTCAACTCATTGACGGTCTTGCCAAACATGGGCTTTTCTTCCTTGGAAACATTTTTCAGCTCCTGCATCACCTTCGGCAAAAGACCCTTGCGGCTGAGATATTCGATCCGCACCGCCTCGATCGCCGCCGCGTCCGTCGTCGCCTGCGCCTCGCCCAGCGCCTTTTCCTTCAATTCAATCAAGTCCTGTAGGTTCATAACCTGTGCTTCCTTTAAACCACTAATTATCGCTAATCGGCACTAAAACCGGAGATGTTTCAGATCACGAATTTTCGCAAATTACGCGAATGGGAAGGCATGGATTTGCGTGATTCCTTCGACATTCGATATTCCTTGTTCAATATTCGATATTCAAAGACTCCTATCTTCCCGTGTCTGGAGGATATGGCAATTGCTTTTTTACTGTTTTTCAAAGGGTGGGGGGCTATCTTTACTCGATTGAATAAGGTGTGGCTCCGACGGAGCGTCGCCCTCCAACAAGAGCTTTGCGGGCGGATTGCCATGCTTTCAAATGCTAGCAGCGGATGTTTGTCTTCCCTTTTTGGGAAAAACTGCTTTACTTGGATTTCCCAAAAAGGGAATGTGCTTCTCCTTTCCCCAAATGGGTAGATTCGAATGAGAGTCCATAACTTAAAAACACTAAGGGAGTTTTGGGAGAGACACACCGATGCAAAAGGTGCGCTGCAAACCTGGTACAAAATGGTCTGCAAAGAGGAGTGGGGCTGCTTTAACGATGTAAGGAAACGATTTGGTACGGCGGATGTGATTCCGGGAAACCGGGCGGTGTTTAACATTAAAGGGAATAAATATCGGCTCGTCCTGAAAATCAACTACGACTGGAAAATTGTATATATCCGTTTTATCGGAAGCCATGTGGAATACGACAAGACCAATGTGGAGAGCATATAATGGATGCAAAAGTAATCAGAACAGAAGCTGACTACGAAGCCGCACTGGCGCGTATCGAAGCACTGATGGATGCAGCTCCCGGAACGCTGAAGGGAAATGAGTTGGATGTTTTGTCGCTCCTTGTTGAGACCTATGAAAAAGAGCATTACCCGGTTGGGATGCCCGCGCCGCTTGAGGCGATTCGGTTTTTTATGGATCAGAACGGTTTGTCGAATGCCGATATGGTTCAGTATCTGGGTTCGCCGAGCAAGGTGTCGGAAGTGCTGAACGGCAAGCGATCTTTGAGTAAAACGATGATTTGCAAGTTGGTTGAAGGGCTTGGCATCCCCGCTGAAATTCTACTGGAAGTACACCCGCGCTCTACGACCGCCTATCTGCCGCAAGAAAGCGAAAAACTCCGTGTGGCGGAATCGGGCGCTTCATACGGCAAAAAACGCGGGACGTCCAAGAGATGAATGAAGCCGAGACTAGATCCGAACTGATCGATCCTGCACTCAAGGAAGCGGGCTGGGGCGTGGCCGAGCTAGGCAGCGTCGCCGACATCCGCAGACTATTCATCGGCTTCCAGGGCTATCTTTATGCAGAAGAGGCCGTGGCGTGATCAGTAAGGGATAAA
>JBDLHZ010000269.1:0-3943 GCA_039715135.1 Verrucomicrobiota bacterium | reverse complement strand
GTTGATCCGTTTCTTCAAGGAGCGTTTCGGGTTCGCCGTCAAGCTCGATACCAACGGCTCCAACCCCGAACGGCTCGCGGAATGCCTCCCGCTCGTCGACTACGTCGCCATGGACATTAAATGCGCATTGTCCGCCTACCCCGAATTCGTCAAATTTCCAGACACCGGGAAAATCCAACGATCCATCGACCTCATCCGCGCCGAAGCAAAAGACTATGAATTCCGCACCACCGTCATTGAAACCGTCCACACCAACGAGCAGATGAACGAGATCTACGATGCCGTCAAAGGTTCCAAGCGCTACGTGCTGCAAGCCTTCATCCCGCGCGACGAACTTCCCGAAGAACAATACCGAAACCTCCCCCGCACCACCTCCACCCGTCTCCACGAACTGAAAGGCCTCATGACCGGTTGCGCCGACGAGGTTCTTCTTCGCGGCACATAAACCCGCTTTTCCGGCGGGGAGAAATGGGGTATAAGTCAGGTCGTGCGAAAGCAATGGATCATCTTGTTTCTTGTTGTGCTGGCCATCCTGATTTTGGCTCAGCTTTTTCCTCACATACCGCCTCTTCAGGAAAAACCGGTTGAACCTGAAACGGCCGACATACCCAAAGCCCAAACCAACCTGTTGGCCTACGAATGTTCTTCGTCGAACAAATCTCCCGTGCTGGTCTACGAATACCCGTCGCTCACCGACCGACTGCTCTTAATGGCCAATCCCGAGTGGTTGGGAAAATACCAAGGTGCCTATACGCTGGAGAATCTGCAATCAAAGGGCGGCACGCCATCGCTAAACGTCAAAAGCTCTTGGCTGGTGCGCAACCCCAATGCCCCCCAGATAGGCATCACGCTGCGGCAGAATCCGGCCACAAGCGAGTACGATGTCGGCGGCGGCGAGCTGTTCCTGCCAAATCGCGGAGTTGGCGTGAGTTATGAGAAGGACGAAAAAACCGGAGAAACCAAAACCTTCCTCGAGCTCAAACGGGAATTCTAGTACGCCAATGAATTGCATTGGAACTCAAAATGCCGCAACCTTCGCGCCGGATTCTGGGAAGTTCCACCATGATTGGACAACGATTTTCAGCCGCAGCAGAGACCTACGATCGCCATGTTCGCCCGCAACTGGTGCTGGCGGAATCGGTCGTTTCCATGCTGCCCGAAATGTGCCCCGAGCAAATCCTTGAACTCGGCTCCGGTACCGGTCAATTGACCCGGCTGCTGGCCAGCCGTTTCCCGGGCGTTCCGATCGACGCGGTCGATGTGGCCGAAAAAATGGTCGAACACAGCCGCACAAAGTTTGGCCGCTTCCCGCAGATCAACTGGATCGTTGGCGATGCGCAAACCTATTGGGGAACCAACCGTTATCCGCTCATCGTCTCCAGTTCCGCCCTGCACTGGGTCGCCGACCTGCGGGCCACCTGCGAAAATATTTTCCAATGCATGGAACCCGGCGGCATCTTTGCGCTGGGCATGATGCTGCAGGGCACGCTCAAGGAACTCCACGCCCTGCGCAAGGAGATCGCTCCCGAAAAAACACCGGAGCTGACTTTGCCGTCCTATGGGGAAACGAAGGCGTGCTTGCAGAATGCCGGTTTCCACATGGAGCGCCGCAAGCACAGCGAGGAGGAGATCGTCTACAACGATGCCAAAGCCTTCCTCAAGGCCATTCACGAACAGGGCGTAACCGGCGGAAAGGTCAGCGTTGGCAATGCCCCGCTCAGCCGCACGGAACTGGGCCAGCTCGTCGCCGACTACCAGGAAGCCCACGCCTCCGATGGCGGCGTCTACGCCACCTACGAAACAGCTACGTTCTTGCTGACCAAGTAGTTTTCGGGCATGGTATGCCGGTATGAACGGACTATTTGTTACAGGCACCGATACCGGCATTGGCAAAACTGCGCTTAGCGCCCTGCTGCTCGCCGAGCTGCGCCGCCGCAGCATCAACGCCGCACCCATGAAACCGGTGCAGACGGGATGTGTGGCAGGTGGCACTGGCGGAGTCCCCGATCTTGATTATTCGCTGTCCATGGCGAACCTGAAAGTTTCCCCGGAATCCTACAAAAACATGTCGCCCTATCGGTTCGAGCCGGCATGCTCGCCGCACCTTGCCGCCGAGATGGCGGGCACGGAGATCGACATTGCCGAAATGGTGATCGCCGCACGGGCGTTGACCTCGGACTATGATTTCGTGATTGCCGAGGGTGCGGGCGGCGTACTGGTTCCGCTCAACCAGCGCGAGACGATGCTCGACCTTATGCAGGCTCTCAAATTCCCGGTACTGCTTGCCGCCCGACCCGGCCTTGGAACCATCAACCACACCCTGCTCTCCATCCGCGCGCTCCGCGCCGACGGCCTCGACATTGCAGGCGTCGTTTTTGTTGCCAGCACCGACGATGAGTCGGGATTCATCGAAGACGACAATATCGCCACCATCGAACACTTCGGCAAGGTTCCCATTCTTGGAGCCATCCCCTACTGTGCCCAACTCGCCAACTTCAAGTTTCCAGTTTCAGGTTTCAAGTTTCAAGACTCCCTCCCCATCCCCGTCGTCGCCGAGGTTGAAAAAATTGTAAACCAGTTAGGAGTTTGAAATGGCTAAAAAGGAAGTGACATTCAACAAGCTCGTCGACTCCATTCAACTGGCACATGGGGAAATGGCCGCACAGGCAAGCAAGGCCGTCAACATCAGCCTCACCCTGCGCAACTGGGTGATTGAAAAACTCTCCTTCACCCATCTTGCCGAGCTGATAAAAATCGAAGACAACCTCAAACGCACCTTCTACGAAATCGCGTGCATCAAGGGTTGCTGGTCAGTGCGGGAGCTGAAACGGCAGATTGCCAGCCTATACTACGAGCGCTCCGGCCTTTGCGGCAAAGCCGCTTTGGAGTGCGCAGGCAAGCCGAAGGCGCGACTGCGCTTTTGGCGGCGCATTGCCTCTGCATCGAAAAGCGGTGTGGCACTTTGTTTCCCACCGCACTCCAAAATATTTATCCACCCCAACGAGGCAGGATGCCTCGTCTACATTTGAATGAAAAATAAAATCTTCCATCCCTACACGCCGTTTTCGGCGATTGAACGCGGCTTCCCGAACATGGTGCGCGGCGAGGGGATCCATCTTTTTGACGACGAGGGGAATAAGTATGTCGATATCGTATCGAGTTGGTGGGCGTGTGCGCTGGGGCACAGTCACCCGAAGGTGGTCAAGGCGATCCAGGAGCAGGCGGGCGTTTTGCAGCATAGCATTACAGGAGGACTGACGCATCCGAACGTGCTGGCGCTGGCAGAGCGCTTAGCCAACTTGATGCCCACCCCCGACCGCCACTGCGTTTTTGCGAGCGACGGGTGCAGCGCGGTGGAGGCGGCGCTAAAGATTGCGATCCAGTATTGGTACAACGTTGGCCGCCCCGAAAAGACGTGGGTGATCGGCATGGATCAGGGCTACCACGGCGACTCGCTCGGCGCACTTGGCGCGGGTTTCGTCGATGGTTTCCACAAGCCGTTTGAACAGGTGGTTCCCCACCATGCGAAGCTGCCGTTCCCCTACCCTGCCACCGGTGACCCCGATGGCTTCCTTCCCAGTCAGGCCGTGATTGAGCAACATGCGAACAAACTCGCCGCCGTAATCGTCGAACCGCTCTGCCTCGGCTCGGCGGGCATGAAGATCTATTCGGCGGGCTACCTCAAAAGACTGGCCGACTGCTGTGCCGCCAACGACGTACTGCTGATCATCGATGAGATTGCCATGGGGTTTGGACGCACCGGCAAGCGCTTTGCCTTCAACCATGCGGGCATCGATCCCGACATGGTCACGGTCGGCAAGGCGCTGACGGCGGGCTATATGCCGATGAGCGCCTGTATCGTTAAAGACAGCATCTACAACACCTTTTCAGACGTCGGCGAAAAGGACTGCACCTTCTACCACGGCAACACCTACGCCGGCCA
>JBDLHZ010000268.1:0-3983 GCA_039715135.1 Verrucomicrobiota bacterium | reverse complement strand
TGATGAGGAACACAGCGAGACGGAAGATAGATGGGTAACCTTGGGAGTCCCTTCCGGTGGCGGTCTGCTGGTGGTACACCACACGTTTGAAGAGATCGATGCCACCCATGTTCGAATACGGATCTTCTCATGTCGGAAGGCCAGCCCCGAACAGATACGACAATACGGAGAGTAGACTATGAAGAAAGAACACGACTTCACGAATGCGGAACGTGGCAAGTTCTACCGACCCGATGCCAAGCTCAACATCCCGGTGTACCTGGATGACGAAGTGCGGGATTTTGTCACTGGCATCGCGGAGCAAAAGCACTCCGACATGGGTCGGGTCGTAAACGACTTGCTCCGCTCCGACATGACCCTGGCCGAAGTGATGCGATAAGCGAACAACCTGCTTTACATTCATTCGTTGCTATTCCTTTTCCCGATCTCCCGCATCCGTTTTTTGCTGCGCAAACATGATGGGATTTAAGAAGAGAGGGACTAATCGGGGCTAAAAGGAAAGGCTGATGATGCGTTATTAACTTCGCATGCAACTCCGGCCGTTAATCACCGCTGTTTCCGTCCAGGGTTGACTTCGCATAAGCCCTGGCTTAACTATTGGCGGCACACTCGTGGGCACGCCGACTTCTACGCCTGCAGCGGCGGCATCTTCGAAACAAGTGCCCACTACGGACAGTTGGTCTAGCGAAGCTCGTCCAGTTTCACCGGGCGGTTTTTCTTTTACCGGTTCCCCTCCGATCCTGATCCGGCAACCGGCCACATGATCATGAAGACCCGTAGCCGAAGATCAGCTCGTCGAGGAGGGTGAGCGCGGCGCCCAAGGGTGCGGCGGGTTCCTCCAGCGCGGAGACAATGGTTTGTATCTGCTCGTCGTGGGGGGAGATCATGTGCTGCTTCAGCCCTTGCTCGAAAGCCCGGAGCGACCCGTCGTCCGCTTGCCCGAAGTGCGGGTCGAGTACGATGACCTCCGGGTCGAGCATGTTGGCCAGGCTGCCGCACATCTGTCCGAGCCGGAGCCATGTCTCCGCCAGGATTCCAGCAACCTGCGCGTCGCCTTTGGCGGCCAGCGAGAGAATGTTCTGTACCATGTCGGTGCGTGGCGTGTCCGCCTGGAAGGCGGGGTGCCCGGCGTCGTGCAGGCGCTGGCGGATGGCCGAGAAGCCGAACGTTTCCTCCACGTAGACCGGGTGGTATTCCCCCCCCGCCGTGGTGGAGACGAAGCAGCGGGTCAGTTCGCCGGCCATGCCGTGCGATCCGAGGATCTGCCTGCCGTTGCTCTTGATCGCGCAGGAGATCCCGTCGCGGCATTCCAGATAGAAGAGATCTGCATGGCGGCGTTGTAGTTCAAGACGATCGACGGCGGCAAGGATGGCGCTGGTCGTGTTGGACAGATGGACGGGAACCCTGAACTTGTCATGGAGTTTTTGCCGGATGGGAACCTGTGTCCACTCCGGCAGGGCGTTGGATGCAACCGTCATTCCGGTGGATGTATCGATCACGCCCGGATCAACGGCGGCGATGCCCAGCAGGGGACGGGTTTTTGCCGCCGATTTGAAGGTTTTCTGAATTGCATTGGTTATTGCAGGCAGCAACTTGTCCGGCGCTCCGTTGCGTGCGTCCTCGGGAAGGGGGAAAGAGTGTTGCTTTTCCAGCTGGCCTGCAAAATTAACGGCAACCGTCGTGATTTCCCGCTGGTTGTATTCCACGCCGACCAGCACGCCGGCATCCGGATTGAGTGCCACGTTGTTGCACATGCGCCCGCCGCTACCCTTGCTTCTCCCCTCGTTGTGGACTAGCCCCTCAGCCTGCAGGCGCTGGATGCAGCGGGTCATCATGGCGGGGGTGGCTCGCAGCTTTTCGCTGAGCAGCGCCCGCGGCATTCCGCCCTCCTGGCAAAGGAGCGAAAGGACGGAGGTGCGCAGGTTGCGTTCGTGGAAGGCCAGTTCCGGTTTGTCGTTCTCTTTATTTTCGTTTGGTTGAGCCATGCTACGACATCTACCACAGCCTGCCCATTTCATGCAACACTGTTTTGCGCACCGAAAATCTAGCGAAAAATCGGTGAATTCCATCTTGACGGCAGGTGGAACAGTCTTTAGTTTTTCAATTTGCAATATAGTAGTGCGGAATAATGAAAGGCTGCCATGATGGAATACATCGTCAATCGAACGGATGTGCGCCCTCGATTGAAAGGGTTGTGGGACGGAGCGGCCTGGGGGGACGTGGAGCCGCTGGACGTGGCCTGCTTCCTCCGGGACAGTAGCGACCATCGCCCGCAGACCCTGGCCAAGCTGTTGTATGACGACACCGCCATCTACGGAATATTCAAGGTGCGCGACCAGTATGTCCGGTGCCGGGAGACGGAATTCCAGGGCGAGGTGTGGTTCGATAGCTGCGTGGAGTTTTTCTTCCAGCCGGACGGGGCGGAGGGATATTTTAACTTTGAGTTTAACTGTGGCGGCGCTTTGCTGGCGCACTACAACCGGATCGATTCGCCGGGTGCGGAGCCGCCGCCGGCATCGTTGGATGCGGAAGATGGCCGCGCCATCGGAATCCATCACTCGCTTCCGCCGGTGGTCGACCCGGAGTTGGAGGAAGAGACAACCTGGCTGCTGGAGTTCGCCATTCCGTTTGCCGTGCTGTCGAAGCATGTCGGCGAGGTTCGGGGCGTCGAGGGCTGGGCGTGGCGCGCCAATTTCTACAAGTGTGCTGAAGCGAATTCGCATCCGCACTGGGCGTCGTGGTCGCCGCTGGAGGAGGGGCAGATCCCCAATTTCCATCAACCCGAATGCTTCGGAACCATCCGTTTTGCGGAGAATGCTTAATGAAAAGATGTTGGATCACGAATCACGCGAATCGCACGAATTTATAGAACTTCTGATTCGTGAAATTCGAGTGATTCGCGATCTAGAATTTCCTGATTCATTGGTTATGAGGAGAGGATAGAAATTATGAAAAAGGTAAAATGGGCGGTATTGGGATCGTGCGGGATTGCGAAGCGACGGACGATACCGGAAGGGATTGTTGCGGCGGACAACGCGGAGCTCGTTGCGGTCTATGATTTGAACACGGTAGCCAACGAGGAACTCGCCAAGGAGTTTGGTGTGAAGGCCGTTGGCGGCGAGGCCGAGCTGCTTACAACCGAGGCTGATGTAATCTACATTGCCACTCCCGCCAACCTGCATTTCGAGCAGGTCCAGGCCTGCGCCAAGGCTGGCAAGCATGTGCTTTGTGAAAAACCGCTTGGCATGACCAACGAAGAGGCCGAAAAGATGATCGCCGCCTGCAACGGGGCCGGCGTCAAGCTGGGCATCGGCTTCATGATGCGTTTCCTCGCGCAGCACCAGGCGGCGGCAAAGCTGATTGCCGACGGCAAGCTGGGCCAACCGGTGTATGGGCGGGCGCAGCTTTCCTGCTGGTATCCGCCGATGGAGGGTGCCTGGCGGCAGAATCCCGCGCAGGGCGGTGGTGGCAGCCTGATCGACATGGGCGGCCACTGCATCGACCTGATGGAAATGTTCTTTGGCGAAGTGAAGAAGGTGAGTTGCTTCACCAACAACAGTGTCCACGACTACAAGACGGAAGACAGCGCGGTTGCAATGCTCTCCTTTGAAAACGGAGCGATCGCCACGGTGGACACCTTCTTCTGCATTCCGGACGCCAGTAGCAAGACCCGCTTGGAACTGTATGGTTCCAAGGGAAGCATTCTGGCCGAAGGAACGATCGGGCAGGGCGAGGCCGGTGGGATGGTTGCATACCTCGAAGAGGATGTTGCCGGCTACGACGGCCTGCAGAACACCGGTGGCGGCGAGGGCGCGGTCATCGCCCCGGAGCCGGTCAACATGTACCGCTCGGAGGTGGAGGAGTTCTCGGCGTCGATTCTGGAAAACCGTTCGAGCGCGCTCGGTGCAGAAACCGGGTTGCGCAGCCAGAAGGTGCTGAGCGCCTGCTACGAGTCGGCACGGACGGGGCAGGCCATCGAAATA
>JBDLHZ010000267.1:0-3993 GCA_039715135.1 Verrucomicrobiota bacterium | reverse complement strand
AAAGATCGGTGGCGCGCTCGGCAGCTACAACAGCTATACCCAACTGGCCATCGCGGACGAGCTCGATGTCGTCCTCGATGTTGTCAGTTGCGCAAACATGTACGAGCTGATCTATCCCGACGGACTCTATTCGCTCGAAACCGTTCACAACTGGGCATTCAACATGGATGGGGGAGGGCTGGTGCCCGAAGCCATCAGGCAGAGCTACCGGACGCTGCCGCTCGAAACCGCCTCAACCAAGGCCTACGGGAAAAAGAACCTGTTTGTCGACGACTGGCTGAAGCACGAAAAATATGATGCCTACTGGAAAAAGCAGGACCACAAGAACATCTCGAAGGCAACCACCTTTAGTTTTGCCGGCTGGTACGACATTTTCCTGATGGGCCAGATCGCCGATTTCGAGGCACTGAGTCCCGATGTAAAAGCCAAAAGCCGGCTGGTGATCGGTCCGTGGGCACACGGCCAGCACGAGATTGAAAACGACTTTGGCGGGGTGGCCGCCGTTGGTGAGTTCGAGCAGCTTTCCCTAAAGCTGCTTGCCGCTTCCCTGAAAGGAGAAGATCCCGCCAAGCTGTTTACCGCTCCGCTGAAAGATGCGCAGTACAACTTTTTCATCATGGAGAAAAACGAATATTTCCCCAGCGACACTTGGCCGCCGAAGGAAACAAAAACCACCGCCTATTACTTGACCCCGGAAGGCTTCCTTTCCCCCAATCTCCCCCTCGCCCCCTCCGCGAAAGAGTACGTCTACGACCCGGCCGATCCCTATCCGAGCAAGGGTGGCACCACGCTCAGCACCCCCGCCGGACAGGCCGACCAAAGTGCAAACACCAACCGTGCGGACCAGCTCGTCTTCAACCTGCCGATAGGGGAGGGGCCACTCACCCTGCTCGGCCCGATCAATGCCCGTCTCTTTGTCGAAACCGACGCCCCCTGCACCGATTTCTTCGTACTGCTCCAGGATGTCTTTCCCGACGGCACCGTTGTGAACATCCAAGAGGGTGGGGCGGAATATGTTCCCAGAGAAGAAAAAATCGGCCAACTTGATTTTTCAGTATGGGCAACAGGCTACCAGTTCAACCCTGGGCACACGCTGCGTGTCGTTGTAACCAGCAGTTGGTTCCCTCGCTTCAACCGCAACCTCAACTCCGGCGAGCTGCGGCATTCCGCGCAACAAATCCGCATAGCCCGCCAACGCCTCCATGTTGGTGGTAGATATCCGTCGGCAATTACCCTGCCGGTACTCTGGAAAAGTCCTCATATGGCATTGGGCAGAAGGGCTTTTACAGCGAGTCGGCCCTCAAAAGGGCGGCCACTGGGAAGTCGTTGATACCGAAAACCCCTGAAAATCAGCAAACAGGAAAAGGTGGGTTTTGGTGGGCGAAAACGAAACTTTTCAGATGGTTTGGAGCTGTTTTTGAAAAACGAAAACCTTAAAGAGTTCTCATGCTTGAACTGGTTTACAATGTCGACCATCTTGTACTTTAGGATGGATGGAAGCTACTTGGCGGTTTTTTCCAGAAACGCTTGAAGGTTTTGGAAAAATGGAAGGCGTCGTAGAAGCCGAGCCGTTCGGCGGTTTCCTGGACGCTTTTCCCGTTTTCAAGCAGGGTTCTGGCTTCTTCCATCCGTCGCTTCAGGATGTATTGACGGGGCGTCTGGCCGAATTCGCTCTCGAAATGGTGGGCCACAAAGGAGGCGGAGCGGTCGATTTGTTCTGCCAACCGTTCGGTGGAGATCTTCTCGTGCAGGTGGAGTTCGATGTACTGTTCGAGTGTTTCTGCCCACGGCTTGTTGCGGTAGCGAACCAATTCGTTGTCGATCATTGATTCACTGACGCATTTTAGCACGTGGCCGACATCCCGGGCTTTTTCGACAGTATAGATGGGAAGCTGTTCGTAGAGTTTTTTCAGGGAAGGACTCCAATCCCCATGGGGTTCGTGCGCGGGGTCGCGCAACTGGCCGAACACAATCGCGCCAAGATAGATTCCCCTCCGGTCGTAAAGCGGTACTATGCCTTCGATAAGTCCACTGTGGCAGTGGTAGATATGCACGTCGTGCAGTCGTTTTGCCTCTTCGAGGTGTGCTTTGTCGCAGTCGACGCACAAAGCTTCCCGTTCCTTTTTACGCCGGAAGGCCGCGCAGAATGGCGACATGGGTTTGACGTGGAAATATTCCAGTTCATGCTCCTGCATATCGAAAAATGTAATGCGGATATCAAAAAGCCGATGCAGGCGGCTCATGATCCGATCCATTTCCTTTGTTGCAATGGCATATTGAATCATACGGATTTTCTCTCGTTGAATGACATGTAATAAAGCTTGCAGTATTATACATAAAGAAGTGGTTCCGTCCATTCATTTCAGCGGCTTGTCCACGGCACACTGTTTCCTCTGTCAATAGAAAGGAAATCGTATGTCGCATGCCTCAACGCAACAGTTGGTCGAACGCGCCTGCCAAGCCGGTGTCGTGATCCCCGCCTTCAACATTCCATACCTGCCGATGGTTGAGCCGGTCGTGCGGGCCATCGAGGACACCAACAGTTTCGGGCTGGTGATGGCTGCCCGCCTCGAGTGGGAAAAGTTTGAAACCGGCAGTCTGGAAGCATTGCAGGAAGAGTATGAACGTTTCAAGTTGCCCGGCCATACCCGTCTTCACCTCGACCATGTTCCGGTGATCGATGAAGACGACCTGCGCGTCGACTACATGGAGATTATCAAGCGCGCGATCGATGCGGGCTACGAATCGGTCATGGTGGACGGTTCCCGCCTGCCGCTCAAAGAAAACATTGCCTGCACGAGGGAAGTTGCGGAAGCAGCTCACGCGGCAGGCATTCCGGTGGAGGCCGAGCTTGGCGCGGTAATGGGACATGAAGAAGGCCCCCTTCCTCCCTACGAAGAACTCTTCGCCTCCGGCAAGGGATTCACCGATCCAGACGAAGCCAGGCAGTTTGTGGAAGAGAGCGGTGCCGACTGGCTGTCGGTGGCCATCGGGAATATCCACGGGGCCATTTCCGCAGCGGCCAAGGGCAAGAAAAAGGTCGCAGCCCGGCTGAATATCGAACACCTCGACCATATCTACAAAACGGCCGATGCCCCGCTCGTACTGCACGGCGGAACCGGAATCCGCAAGGAATACATCATGGATTCCATGAAGCATGGCATCGCCAAAATCAACGTGGCAACCGCTATCCGCCAACCTTACGAGCAGGCGCTGGAGCAGGGTGTTCCGGCGGCGCAGGAGGCGGTCTACCAGGCAATGCTGACCGTCATTCGCGAAGATCTAGAAACACAGGATTCTACAAATATTCTTAAACCGGAGAACCAATGAGGTTAAGGTAGCAGAATGATGGACGGCAGAATAATAAAACCCTCGGCAGGAAAGATCATTCTGCCGCTCATTATTCTGCGAAACATCTCTGGTTAAGTAGGCTGGGGCGGTTCGCCAAGGAACGAATTTTGGATAGAAGTTGGAAAGGAAACAACCATGGACAAGGCAAAGAAAACCACATTCGCGCTCTATTTCGGGAATCGCGGATTCTTTCCGGAAAAACTGGTTTCCGGTGCACGCGAAGAACTGATGGCCATCCTCGATAAACTTGGCTACGGCGCGTTGCCGATGGACGGGTCGCTCACGAAACATGGTGCGATTGAAGGTGCCGACGACGGCATGAAGTATGCGCAGTTCCTCAAAGAGAACGAAGGGAAATACGATGGAGTGATTCTCTGTCTGCCAAACTTTGGCGACGAAACCGGGGCCATTGCCGCGCTGCAGGATTGCGGGGTGCCGATCCTCATCCACGCCTATCCGGACGAACCCGGGAAAATGGGATTTGCCGACCGGCGCGACGCCTTCTGCGGCAAGTTTTCCGTGATGGATGTCTTTTGCCAATACGGCCTTCCGTTCACCACCTTCCAGCCGCACACTGTGGCGCCGGCGAGTGAAACCTTTGCGGAGCACATCCACCGGTTCGCCGCCGTCTGCCGCGTGGTG
>JBDLHZ010000266.1:0-3998 GCA_039715135.1 Verrucomicrobiota bacterium | reverse complement strand
TTGAAGCGCAAGGCCGTCGACCAGCTCTACGGCGACAAGGGCGAAATTGCCTGGGGCTCGCAGATCCGCTCCTATGTGATGCAGCCCTATACCATGGTGAAAGACCACCGCACCGACGAGCAGGTCGGCAATGTCCAGGGCGTCCTCGATGGCAACCTCGATCCGTTCATCGAGGCCTACCTCAAAAAGAACAGATAGGGAGGGAGGAACCACGAAATACACCAAATACACGAAACGGTTGAGCAGATAATACTTTCGTGTGGTTCGTGGTTCAAAACAACATGAATATTCTCGAACAGATTTGTGCCGACAAGCGCGTTGAAATTACCGGGCGAAAAAAGATCCAGCCTCTGGACGCCCTGCGCAGGCAAATGGAATCCGTGGAAGCCCGTCCCGATTTTATTCAGGCATTGCGTGCGGCACCGATGGGATTGATTGCGGAGGTGAAGCGCCGCTCGCCTTCGGCGGGCGTGATCCGCGATCCGTTCGATCCGGCGGCCATTGCCAAGGATTATGAGTCCAACGGGGCCAGCGCGGTTTCGTGCCTGATGGACTACAACTATTTTGGCGGCGGAGCGGAGGATTTTTCCAAGGTCCGAAACGTGATCGGCCTGCCGATGCTCTACAAGGAGTTTGTGGTTGACCCTTGGCAGATTGCCCACGCCAAGACGATGGGCGCTTCGGCGGTGCTGCTGATTGTCGGGGCACTGACCGACAAGGAACTTGTTTCCTTTATAAGGGAAACCCAGGCACTGGAACTCCAGTCCTTGGTGGAGGTGCACGACGGCGAAGAAATGCAGCGCGCCATCGATGCGGGTTCGGATTGCATCGGCATCAACAACCGCAATTTGAAAACCTTCGTCACGACGCTGGAAACCACCTTTGATTTGGTGGCCATGGCCCCGGCGGATTGCACGCTTATCAGCGAGAGCGGGATCAAGACTCCGGAGGATGTGGTTCATCTGAAGGATGCCGGCGCGCATGCCATTCTGGTGGGCGAAAGTCTGTTGCGCGAGCCGTCTCCCGGCGAAGCCGCCAGACGGCTCATGGGTTTGGTTTAGATCCTCCTTCCTTAATTTCCCAAATGCCACACTCCACTTCATGCCGTAGCGCAGCCCTCTTGCGTCGCCAAGACGTGATTTTTGGGGCGGAATATATTTTCTTTTTTTTGATTTCCAGGGAAGCGGGCAAGTTTCCCATCGGGCAAATGGTATTTCAGTTTAATGCTCCAGCCAACGGGAAGACCTATTTCCTGATGACGGGGAGGACAGCGGAAGATGTTGTTGCAAAAAAGCTTATGAAAAATGTTTGGACGTAGATGAATCGGCTTGTGGTTGTCTGTGACCGTGCCGGAATCCAACGGGAACGGGGGAGTAAAATGCCGCGCCTAAAAAGTCGGGGAGAGTTAATTAATATGCTTGATCGGAGTCTGCAAGGCGTTACTATGAGCGCGTTATTATCCTTGTGTAATGACGACTGCACGGTTCTTGATGTGCATCCGGACAACGTGACGATTCGCTATCATGAAGCCGGGAAAGATGTCGGATTTGCCGAAGGGGAGCGGGAGTCGCTTTTCGGGGGATTTGAAGGATAGGGTATTGGTTGATTAGTGCTGGCCGTGGACCCTGGTGAACTCACGGTATACAGCGTTTAGATTAGAAGTAGAGGGGAAGGAAAATGATTAAAACCTATATCTCAGCTCTGTTGGTTGTACTTCTGGCTGGAGTACAAATTGGTCAAGCCCAGGAAAACATGGACGATGTATTCGCCCAGCTGGATGCCTCAAGTGATGCCGATGCTCAGCCCGCCGCAAGCGATGTGGCTTCTGCGGAAGTTGAAGACGCTGATTCGGCTCCGGCGCTCGGCGATTCGGAAAAGCTTTCGTTGCTGTTCGAGAAGGGTCTCGCGCAGTACAAGGCGGGCAAGTACGACGAGGCCATCATGGCGTTCGATGCCATGCTTGCCATCGACAAATACGATAGCCGTGCCGTGGCCTACCGGAAGCGTGCCGCCAAGCGTATTACTTCGAAGGAAGGTAAAAAGCAAGGGGCCACTCGGGCACAGGCCGTTGCCGACGTCAATGCGGCATGGAATCCGGATCCAAAGGTTCTCACCTCTGTTGACGTGTCCGAAGACGCCGCCGCAGATCCCGACCAGCAGGCTATTCAGCAGATGATAGCCCGCCTTAAGGCCATCAATATTCCGAGCCTTGACTTCACGGATGCCAGTATCGAGGATGTTGTCCTTTATCTTACGGAGCAAAGCCGCAAGCACGATAGTTCCGGCAAAGGCGTGAACATCCTGCTGGCCGGCATGGAATCCGCCGCAGGTGATAAAACCGTAACCACGCTCATTACCGACATAAACCTGTTCGACGCATTGCAGGTCATCGCCGAAACGGCCTCCCTCAAGTTTGAGGTAAAACCCCAGGCCGTTGCCATCGTGCCTGTCAACTATGCTCCTGTTTCGGAAATGGTCATGAAGTCGTACGACGTTGATCCCGAGGTTGGTTCCGAATTGGAATCGTTCTCCGGCGATTCCGGCGGAGGGGTGGACGACCTGTTCGGCGACTCCTCTGCCAGCGAAGCCGCCACCGGCCCGGTCGATGTTGGCGACTTTTTCTCAATCATTGACTGGCCGGAAGGCTCTTCCGCGATCTACCGTCCGCGCTTCCACAAGCTGTTCGTCAAGAACACGCCGAAAAACCTCAAGGCGCTTGAAGAGGTTCTGGACGATCTCGACGAACGGGCCATTATGCGCCGTTCGCAGCAGGTTGAAATCGAAGCCAAGTTCGTCGAGTTTTCCGAAGGGGCTCTCGAGGAGCTCGGGTTCGACTGGAACGTTTACGGACGCGGAGGCATCGGGGATAAGGTGATGGATCCTAGGGGTGCCGCTGGTGGCACCGATCTAAATACGGGTCAGGACATCCTTATCGATGGCATCGCGGGGGATGGTCGCCCGGGGCAAAACCTTTTCGGATCCTCCCAGCGTGTCGGCAATATTGAAAATAGCGATGGGAAGAAGGGGTTCGAGACCGTTACAGGCGGCCTCATTGGGCTGATGGACGGCGGTCCGGCAACGATGATGTTCGGCAACGGGGATGTCGATATTGTAATTTCAGCCATGGAGCAGGAAGGTACCGCCGATGTGCTCACCGCTCCGACGGTGACCACCAAGAGTGGCTCCGAGGCGATTATCCGCGTTGCGGAGACCCACCGCTACCCGCAGGACTATGATGTGGAAACCGGGCAGAATACTTCGCCGGTCGTCAAGCCGCAGGACTGGGAAGACTTTGACTTGGGTGTTTCGCTGAGGGTGACCCCGGAGATCGACACGGAGAGCAACACCATCGACCTCGACCTCCAGCCGGAAATCGTGGAGTTCAGAGCCTACGATTACTATACGGTTGGGTATAATGGGTACAAGAGGATTGGGGATGAGGAAGAGGAGACAAAGGATGCCGAGCTCTTTGCGAAAATGCCCTATTTCGAACGTCGGCTCGTCCAGACGCAGGTTACCATCGCCGATGGCCATACCGTGGTGATGGGTGGGCTGGTTGATGAGCGCACCGAAACCTTCCGCGACCAGGTTCCGTTCCTCGGCGATATTCCATACCTCGGACGTCTCTTCCGCACGGAGGGATCGCGTTCCGCCAAGATAAACCTCACGATTTTCGTGAAGGCCACGCAGGTCGATGCCCGTGGCTTGACCCGCGCCGACCGTGAACTGGCCCGCCAGTAGCAGAGGGGAAGGAAAAATAATGAAAACCTATATCTCAGCTCAATTGATTGCACTTTTGGCGGCGGCGCAAATGGTTCATGCCCAGGGGAACACGGACGGGGTCTTTGCCCAGTTGGATGCCGCGAACAAGGCCGGTAGCCCGCCCGCCTCGACGGCAGCAGAAAGCATCGGGCAGGCTCCAGCGACTGTGGAATCCGATACGCTTTCGTGGTTGTTTGAAAAGGGGCGCGCTCAGTATAAGGCGGGTAACTATGACG
>JBDLHZ010000265.1:0-4027 GCA_039715135.1 Verrucomicrobiota bacterium | reverse complement strand
ACCAAAGAAAACTTCAATGTTCAGTTATTTCATAGCACTATTTTGGATCGTTCTCGGCTGTATCTTTCTCTGGCGTCAAACATCTTTGCTTCTCAAACGAATTGCCCTAATGCATATCGTTATCGGGGTTGGAATCATAACAACAACCATTTCGAATAATATTGAAGCACAACAAAAAGGCACTCAATCGACACAGAAATTGAACAACGAAAAAAGATAATCGAACCAGGGTATTTACCCTATCGCTTCGCTTAGGGTGACGCTTAACGCGAGGAGCAACAAATGAGAGAACTAATCTAATGGCAGTCTTGTGCGTGATTGGAGTCGAAACGGCAAGTGCCGCCATCGACCCTTCATCGCTTTTCATCATAGACAGTATTATGAATCAAGCAAAGTTGTTCGCGCGTTTTTGAGGGTAAGGTTTGTTTTCCGTGTCGGCTCATTTGCCCAAGAAAGCAGGCATCCGAGAACAGGGGAAAAAATAATCGCAAGCAGAAGCATCTGATGCGTAGTATTGGCTTAAAGAGGAGAAATTCAAAATGAACAAAGTACAATGGACCGATGACCTGTCGGTAGGTGTTGGAGCGATTGACAAACAGCACAAAGCCTGGCTGCAACACCTCAACGGTTTGACCGAATCGCTGGAAACGCATCAAGGCCCTGCCAAGATCGCAAGTATGCTCGATTTCCTGATCGAGTACACGCATACCCACTTTGCGACGGAAGAGAGCTTCATGGACGGCAGCAATTATCCGGAGCTCGAAACCCATAAGGCAAAGCACAGGGAGTTCAAGGAAATACTGAACGACATGGAGACCGAGTTCCGCGACGATGGCCCGACACCCATATTGGTCGAGTCGGTCAACACCCTGCTGGCCAACTGGCTGATCAAGCACATCCTCGAAGTGGACATGGAATTCGGGGCCTTCCTAAAGAGCAACGGCATCGCCGTGGACGAAGAAGGCTAGCCTGAGGAACTGGCGCTACACGCCAGCCTTGCCACTTGAAGGCGGAACTACAAGCATTTCTAAAGCTTGTATTGCTGGACGGTTTCGATCAGGGCCATGACGTTTTCGAGCGGGGTGTCGGCCTGCGCAAAGTGGCAGGAGCAGGCCGATGTCGACCGGCGTGAAGCCCTTGGCGTTGATCATCATCCTGGATCGAATCAAAATCGGACACCTTCACCGTTGCAGATGCAAATCCCGCCACCAACGCCATAACCATTGAACTCTTCTTCATGCCTGTTCCCCTTCCCTGTCCATTTCCCTTCCGCCGACACGAGACACCCGCCCGGCGGGATCGGCCGGAAAATTCCTGTGAAGGAGGAAAAAGAACTCGAAGTCAAGGTAGGGGAAGCTCTCTGTCCCTCACGCGCCCTCCGCCTCGCGAAGAGGCACGTCTACAACGGGATGGGCAATTACACCCTGCACGTGGATCGCCCTGCACGTGTAGACGCGGTTCCCGAAGGGGCCGTGTTTTTTATAAAATCAGGGATTGGACGCACATGCTCCATCCTCTATATTCCGCGCTTCCCAAACCAACAGAGGAAAAGGATTTATGAAAAAACTCGTAATTGGCCTGCCCAAGGGCAGCTTGCAGGAATCGACATACGCGCTGTTCAAAAAGGCGGGCTTCACCATCAAGGGGGGCTCGCGCTCGTACTTCCCATCGATCGACGATGAGGAGATCGAAATCCGCATCCTGCGCTCGCAGGAAATGAGCCGCTATGTCGAACACGGCATGCTCGACGCGGGCATCACCGGCCTCGACTGGATCGAAGCCAACGGCTCCGACGTGGTCGACCTGTGCAGCCTCGTCTACTCCAAGCGGAGCAAGCGCCCGGTGCGCTGGGTGCTGGCTGTGCCGAACGACTCGGACATCCAGTCCGTCAAGGATCTCGAAGGCAAGAAGATCGCCACCGAGGGCGTCGGCATTGTGGAGCGCTGGCTGGAAAAGAACGGCGTAAAGGCCGAGGTCGAGTTTTCCTGGGGCGCCACCGAGGTGAAGGTTCCGGACTTTGTGGACGCGATTGTGGACATCACCGAAACCGGCAGCTCGCTCCGCGCGAACAACCTGAAAATCATTGAAACGCTGATGGAGTCGTACACCAAGTTTTTCTGCGCCAAGGATGCCTGGGCGGACGACTGGAAACGTGCCAAGCTCGAAAAGATTGCCCTGCTGCTGAAAGCGGCGCTCGACGCGGAGGACAAGGTACTGCTCAAGTTGAACGTCGGGGAAGAAAACCTCGAAACGGTCAAGTCCCTGCTGCCGGCCCTGCACGCCCCCACCGTCAATCAACTGACCGACACCGGGTGGTTCGCCATCGAAACCGTGGTCGATGAATCCGTCGTCCGCGAAATCATTCCGCAGCTCAAGGAAAACGGCGCGGAAGGAATCATTGAAATTAGCTTGAATAAAGTGGTTGCTTGAGTAGATTAACCGCCTTTTAAAGGAAATCGGAGAAAACATGGGTACCATCAAGAAATGGCGCAAGAAGAAAATGTCGAACCACAAGCGCCGCAAGCGCCGTCGCTCGGATCGCCACAAGAAGAAGTAGGCTGTAGCTGCCTAACACTGTTTTCAACAAGGCTGAAGCCCCCGGGCTTCGGCCTTGCTTTGTTTAATCGTGAAACGAATGTTCAACGGAGCAAAGCTCCTCGTTATTATACTCACACCCGCTCTTTTTAGATTAATTCCATCTGACAGGTGTGGTTCGTCAGGGGCGCGGCGATATCCACGTGGAAATAAACATGGGTTTCGCCGCGGGCAACTTTCGCGCCGCCAATGAGTCCGAACAGACCCAGCGTGGCCGGCTCGGGAATGACCGTGAACTCGGTCCAACCCGAAGCGGTAACGAATTCGGCTTGAATGGACTTGCCGGCTACAACATTTATGAAAACGCTCTAATCGATCTCAGGTTCGAATTCGCCTCTTGTTCCCATGCCGCCGAACACTTAAAGTCCCGCAATGCTGAAATCAATTTCCATTCCATGGCTGGCCGGGATTCTGCTGTTTTTCCACGTTTTGGAAGCGACCGCGCAATACACCATTCGCGAAGGCGACGAGGAAGGCGAGTTCCAGAGCCGAACGATCCTCGTCCCCTATGCCTTTTCAACGGAAACCCTCGGTTTGGGCTTTGGCATTGGTGCATCCTACGGCCCGAAGGCGCAGAGCCTCTACTACGGAACAACCTACGCCACCGACAACGGTTCGGCCTTTGCCATGCTCGGCGGAAGCAACCTGCGCCTCCCGGGGCTCGAGCGGCTCCATCTCCACCCCCGGCTCATGCTCGGGCACTTTACCCACCTACGCGCCTATGTGGATGGCAACCCCGCTTTCCCGACGACCGAGCGCGCGGGCTCCAACGAGTCCAGCCCCGACAACTATATCGAGGAAGATGCGCAGGACGCCGTTTTGGATCTTCAAATGCGCTATACCCTCCCGTGGGGGCATTTCAGCGACACCCCGGTTCACACCTACATCACCAAGAATGGAATCCTGAAGGAAAGCCCCGGCGGTGCGGAATCGTGGAACCCCCTCGAAAGCGGCCGGTCGAGCATCCTTATCAAGCCCTACTACCGCCGCCAGTTCACAACAGCCAGGGACAAAAAGCTCGAGACCCTCTACTTTGAATTCGGATACGAACACGACAACCGCGACTTCGTCCCGAACCCCCACCGCGGCTACCTCGCCAAGGCCTCCATTGCCCATGACCCGGACTGGCTGAAGGAAACCCGCCGCTGGACCTCGCTTAAAGGCGAAATCAATGGCTACATCCCGCTGTGGGACACCTCGTGGAGCCGGCAGCAGACCCTTGCGCTTTCGGCATGGGGCGCCTATTCCCCATCGTACAACCCCGACTCGGCCATGGAGCGGGACGGCAAGCCACCCTACTTCACCGGCCCCACCCTCGGCGGATTCTGGCGCTTGCGCGGCTACCCCTCCAACCGCTTCCACGACAAGGCCGCCATCCACTATTCCGCCGAATACCGCCTTATGCCCGAATGGCAGCCCTTCGGGAAAATCG